>JACQAD010000249.1 GCA_016195125.1 Magnetospirillum sp. | reverse complement strand
GTCAGACCGAAGAACCTTCGGCAGCGGCGGCGGCGGTGGATGCCCTGCCCTCCACTCCGGCCCTGGAATCCGCCAAGAAGGCGTCCGGCCGCTTCGTCGACAAGGCCATGGAGGTGGTGCGCCAGGTCGCGCCCACCACGGACAAATACACCACCTTCGGCCTCAACCTCTATATGGCCGGCGCCGTGCAGACCATCGCCCGGGAACAGAAGCTCGACGGTGCCGGCCAGCGCAAGCTGCTGAAATCCATCATCGAAAAGCTGGGAACGCCGGGCGATCTGGCCGCCAGCTTCTATGACAAGCTGCCGGAATACATGCACGAGCAGCGCTATATGCGCATGGTCGAGGCCGGTCGTTCGGCCATGGAATCCTGGTCCTCGGGCGACGAGGGCACCCCGCTGATCAAGCTTCAGACCTCGCTCAAGGATTGGAACAAGCCGACCGCCGAGAAGAAATCCGGCATCATGACGGTGATGTTCACCGACATGGTGGGCTCCACCGACCTGACCCAGGCCAGGGGCGATGTCGCCGCCCAGGAGATCGTTCGCAAGCACAACGCCATCGTCCGTACGGCGCTGACCCAATTCGCCGGCCGCGAGGTCAAGCATACCGGAGACGGCATCATGGCCTCGTTCGCCTCGGCGGCCAACGCGGTGGAGGCCACTATCCAGATTCAGCGTCAGGTCACCGCCCATAACGAGAAGCAGCCCAATCTGCCGCTGCATCTGCGCATCGGCCTCAATGCCGGCGAACCCATCCAGGAGGAGGACGACCTGTTCGGTTCCACCGTCCAGCTGGCGGCCCGGGTCTGCGCCGCCACGGAATCCGACCAGACGCTCTGCACCCAGGTGGTCAAGGATCTGGCCGCGGGCAAGGGCGGGTTCGAGGATGGCGGCATGCACGCCCTCAAGGGCTTCCGCGACAAGTTCAAGCTGTGGGAAGTGGTCTGGCGCTAGCGGCCCTCAGCCCGGCACCGTATCCAAGGCATAGAATTCCACCGGCTCCAGCCGTCCCTTGACCACCACCTGACGCCGCTCCTGGCCGGCCAGGTCAAGGTTGCCCGCTTCCGCCGCCGCCTGGGACAACACCAGCAGACAATCATGATCCTTGCTCAGGCCCTCCAGCCGGGCCGCGGTGTTGACGGTGTCGCCGATGGCGCTGACGATCTGCGAGTCCGGCGGCCCCATGGTCCCGACGATGGCCTCGCCGTAATGGATGCCGATACCCATGCGCAGCGGTGCCGTCAGCTCCAGGGCCAGCTCGAGGTTGAGCTGGTCCAGCCCCGCCCTCATCGCCCGCGCCCCCTCCAGCGAGGCGGCCACCGCCTTGGCGGGATCTCCGCCCTTGAGCCCGTAAAGCGCCATCAGCCCGTCGCCGGTGAAGTTGGAATAGTGACCGCCGGTGGCCACCAGGGCGCGGGTCATCTGCTGGAAGAAACGGTGCAGGATGAACAGCATGTCATAGGGCATCTTGGCCTCGCCCAGGGTGGTCGAGCCGCGCAGATCGATGAACATCACCACCACCAGACGCTCGCGCCCGTCCAGCCCGCCATGCAGCTTGCCGTCGGCGGCGCTGGCGTCTGACGGCAGCAGCGGCAGGATGCTGAGATCGCTGACAGGGCGTACCTGACAGGCCAGTCGCACCTCCGGCGGGGCCTCGATCCGTGCCAGGGCGGCCGCTTCAAGCGGAGCAGGCGGCGCCAGTTCGGACCCGCCGGCCCGAATGCGCACCCGGCAGGTGGTGCATCTGGCCTTGCCGCCGCACACCGCCGCATGGGCGACGCCATTGTCGAGGAGGGTCTCCAGAATGGTGGCGCCGGCCATGACCCGCATCACTCTCCCGGATGAATGAGTGAGGAGCGGCCGGACACCGCCGCCCAGGCGCCGCAGCTGACGTCCCGCCAGCGGCAGGGCGATCAGACCAAGATGGGCAAGAATACCAAGGCCGATCAGGCGCGCGGCGGCGGCGGCGGTCTCCGGCCCCATGCGGGCCTCCTTCAAGACCCCTCCCACCCAGGCGGGATCGGCGGCGGCGCGGACGACATGATTGCCGGCGGCAACCCAGCCGGACAGGGCCAAGGTGGGAATCACCACCGCCAGGACCAGCAGCCACGGATACCAGGTGCGATACCAGGCCTTGGCGCCGAGGCGCAGATGCAGCCCGACGCAGGCATGTCCCCACACCACCAGCACCAGCACGAACTGCACCACGCCCTTCCAGGGGCTCAGCACCCACTGGACCAGCAGGATGGAGGGGTAACCCGGCTCCAGCCCCAGCACCACCTCGCCGAGCAAGGTGCCGCTGAGATGAACCATCATCAGGAACGGGATCAGCAGCCCCAGCCCCAATTGCCAGGCTTCGAAAGCGGGCATGCGCAGGCTGCGGCGCAGGAACAAGGCCCACAAGGCATTGCCGTAATGGGTCAGGCCGGCCGCCAGCAGCAGGCCGGTGCCCACGGGGGTCTCCCATGGCTCCATGAGAAATTCGTGCCCGGCCAGGGCCGCCTCCAGCGACACCAGGGCAAGGACGTGATTGCTCAGATGGCAGATCACGAAAGCCAGAATGACCAGAGCGCTGGTCATGCGCAGATCGGCTCGGCTGAACCTGGATGTCATGGTGGATTCGGTCCTGGAGGGAAGCGATGACCGCTCAGTGCAGAACCCGCTGTACCATCATTTCCTCCAACCGCGCCACCCGGACGTAAAGGCGGAAGGAGCGGTCCATCAGCGACCGCAGATGATTGGGCAGGGTCTCGTCGCCACTGAAAGTCTCATCCAGACAGACCTCCGTCCCGGACAGACGGCACTCGTCGCACATGGTCTGCTCGACGCTGACCTCGCCCTCATGCACGGCACGCTGCAACATCAGCCAGGCCATCACCTGAGTCAGCCGCGAGGTGACCCGCATGGCCTCGCAGCTCATGCGCAATCCGACCATGCTGCCCAGGCGTTCGCGTTCGCGACGCTCGGAATGAGTCAGATAATTACGGGCCTCGACCATCAAGGTCATGGTCTCGTCATAGGTTCTGCGAAAAAACGCGGGCTGGGGCATGCGCTTTTCTCCAAACCGGCGCCCTTCTGCCCCCACCCGGACCGTGAGGCCACGATTTCGGGGGACAATCAGACTAGGCCCATAGACATAAGGTGACATCTCCGGCCCAGCACTTCAACCTTTGCCGACGTGAAAATAATTTCCTCGATAAAGAGACACAGGCCTCAACCGCCGCGATACACCACAAAACCATGTTAATATTAATATAAATTTTATATAAAATTGCATATGTGAAGTCAATCACAGCAATGATCAAGATAATTCCATAATATATATCCAGGCAACAACTTCTAACTCGGCTGGTGTGTCATGCGGTACGTCATTTCAGAATCATTCGACAAGAGTGAAATCAATCGCTGCTTCGATGCCGATATATGCCCGACGATCGGCAAGTCACTGCGAACCCGTAGTGGCAAGTGGTACCGCATCAAGGATGTCGCCTGGTATAGCGACCCCTTCGACCACCACCCCAACATCCGCGTTCTGCTGATGCGCATCCAATAATCGCAAACATCAAGGGCGGCATCCCCGACCAGCCGCGGGGATGCCGCCCTTGTCGTTGGTATTCCCCGTCAAAGTCCAGGCGGCCGAACCTTGCTGCCGGCGTTGGCGAAGAACAGCGGCGCTCCGTATTGGCCGCGCCCGTATTCGGCGATCAGGCCCTGAGCCTCCTCTCCCACCAGCCAATCGGCGAAGCGTTGGGCTCCGGCGACATTGGCCTTGGGAAAGCGTTCCGGGTTGGTGCGGATCACCGCGATGAAATTGAACAGATCAGGATGGTTCTCCACCAGCAGGGCCAGTGACAGCTTGGGCCGCAGGACCAGCCAGGTGGCCCGGTCCATCAACACATAGGCGCCGCGCCCATCGGCGTGCTGGAGGGTGGGGCCATTGCCGCTGGCCCCCTTTTCGAAGACCTCGTACCACTCGCCCTGGGGTTGGAGCCCGGCCTTGTCCCACAGGGCCTTTTCCGCCACATGAGTCCCGGAATTGTCGCCCCTGGTCACGAAGCGGGCGCCGGCCCCGGCGATTCGGAGCAGCGCCGCCTTGGGATCGGCCACCCCCCTGATCCCGGCGGGGTCGGCGCTGGGCCCCAAGATAACGAAGTCGTTGTACATGACGTCGCGGCGGTCGATGCCGAAGCCTTCGGCCATGAATTTCTTTTCCAGCGACAGGGCGTGGACCATCACCAGATCGAATTCGCCGCGCCGCGACATCTCCAGAGTGGCTCCGGTCCCGGCCCCCACGAACCGCACCACCATGCCGGTGCGGGCGTGGAAGGCCTGGGCCAGGGCGGGAACGATCCCGGCGTCGATGGGACCGATGGTGCTGGCCAGCAGCACTACCTCGGACGGCTCGGCGGCGGCGGCCATGCCGGCCGCACCAAGGGCGCCGAGTGTGGCGCCGAGAAACGCTCTGCGGTTCATCTCATTCTCCCGGACAGGCCGTCCTACTTCGCATTGCCGAAGAACAATTGCTCGCCGTCGATCTTGAAAGAGGCGATGGCGGCCTGGCCCTTGGGGCCGGTCAGCCACAGATGCCAGGTCTTGGCGTCGGCGGCCTTGACCGATTTATGGCGCTCGGGATTGACCAGAATGCTGCCGTAGGGGTTGAACAGGGCGGGATC
>JACQAD010000248.1 GCA_016195125.1 Magnetospirillum sp. | reverse complement strand
GAGTCTGGGCACGGAACAGGGCGCTGCGGTCGACGGTGTCGGCGACGAAGCCGTCCAGACCACGCTTAAGGGTATCCGCCACGGGAACGGCGGGCAGGGCGCCGGGATGGCGCTCCAGGGCGGCGATGACCCGGCCGATGGTCCCGGAATCGATGAAGGGGCGCGCGCCATCGTGGATCAGCACCTTGGTCGCGCCGAGTTCCCGAAGGCTTTCCAGGCCAAGGCGGACGCTGTCCTGGCGGCTGGCGCCACCGGATACCGGTTCCAGCAGGTTCAGGCCGGCGGCGGCCATGTCATAGAGCTGGCGGTCGTCGGGATGGATGACGGCGCGCACGAAGTCGATCTCGGGATTGCAGGCGAAGGCGGCCAAGGTGTGGCGGAGCACCATGCGCCCGGCCAGGTCATGGTATTGTTTGGGCAGATCGCCACCGAACCGGCGCCCACGTCCCGCCGCCACCACCAGAACCACCGTCTTGGCCATTGTCACCCTCCGACTCGAAAGGGCGCCAGCCTATGCGAGCGGCGCAGTCTTGCCAAGCCTTGCGTCCCCCCTTTGCGTTGCTGCAAAGGATGCTATAGTCCCGCCATGTCGTCCCTGGCCCTCAACATCATCGCCCTCGCAGCGCTCCTCCCGGCGGCGCTGGTGGCGTTGCGCGCCGGAGCTGGCAGGGATGGGGTCTTTTGGGGCTGTGCGGCCCTGGCGGTGGCCGGGCCGGCTTTATGGGCATGGGTGCTGATGAGCGCGGCCTGGCAGACCAGCCTGTCGGCGGCCCTGTGGGTATCCATCGCCGCCAGCGCCACCCTGTTCATCGTTCTGTCCTGGTCCAACACTCAGGCCTGGCGTCTGGCGCCCTTGCTGATGCCGTTCCTGGCGACCGCCGGGCTCTTGGCGTCCATGGTCCAGTGGGTCGAGGCGCCGCCACCGCTCAGCGGGCAGGTGCCGGCGGCATGGCTGGATCTGCACATCGTCGTTTCGGTTCTGACCTATGCCCTGCTGACCCTGGCGGCGGTGGCTTCGCTTGCCACCTTCCTGCAGGAGCGGGCGTTGAAGCGGAAAGCCCCCACCGGGCTGACCCGCATGCTGCCCAGCGTCGCCGATGCCGAAACTTTGGCCGGGCGGCTGCTGCTCGCCTCGGAGGCAGTGCTGGGGCTGGGCCTGGTGACCGGCATGGCCACCCAATATTTCGAAAGCGGCGCCATGCTGACCTTGAGCCATAAGACCCTGCTCTCGCTGCTGGCCTTCGTTGTCATCGGCTTGTTGCTGATCGGTCATCGGGTTTGCGGCGTCCGTGGCCGCGTCGCCGCCCGGGTGGTGCTTTTGGCCTATATGCTGCTCACTCTGGCTTATCCCGGCGTCAAATTCGTGACCCAGGTGCTGCTGTCCTAGCCAATTGCTTTTTTTCGAAGCAGTTTTTTGCCATTGCATTGGGCGGCATCTGCATAATAAATACGCAGCCATGGCTTCGTATACCCGCAAGACCCTATCCGTCGGGCCGGTGACCCTCGACAACCCCGTCATCCTGGCCCCCATGGCCGGGGTCACCGACATGCCCAATCGCCGTCTGGTCAAGCGGATGGGGGCCGGGTTGGTGGTGTCGGAGATGATCGCCAGCCAGGCCATGATCCGGCAGAACCGCCAGACCATGCAGATGGCGGCTCATACCGCCGAAGAATTCCCCATGTCGGTGCAATTGGCCGGCTGCGAGCCCAAGGTGATGGCCGAGGCCGCCAAGCTCAACCAGGACATGGGCGCCGCCCTGATCGACATCAACATGGGCTGTCCGGTCAAGAAGGTCGCCTTGAAGGGCGAGGCCGGCTCAGCCCTGATGCGCAACGAGAATCTGGCCGCCCGCATCATGAGTGCGGTGGTCAAGGCCGTGGATATCCCCGTCACGCTCAAGATGCGCACCGGCTGGGATCAGACCAGCCGTAACGCCCCCAGCCTGGCCCGCGTCGCCGAGGAATGCGGGATCCGCATGGTCACCGTTCATGGCCGCACCCGCAGCCAGATGTATACCGGTCAGGCCGATTGGGCCTTCATCGGCGAGGTCAAGCGCGCCGTCTCTATCCCGGTGATTGGCAATGGCGACGTTGAAAGCATCGATGATGCCGTGTCGATGCTTGAGATTTCCGGCGCCGACGGGGTGATGATCGGCCGCGGAACCTATGGCAAGCCCTGGCTGCCCGGCCAGGTCGCCCATTTCCTGGCCACCGGCGAACGCCGGCCCGATCCGAGCCTGGCCGAGCAGCTGGCGATCATGCTGGAGCATCTCGATGCCATGCTGATCCATTACGGAGCCGAATCGGGCATCCGCAACGCCCGCAAGCACATCGCCTGGTATTCCAAGGGCCTGCCGGGATCCGCCGAATTCCGCGCCGAGATCAACCGCACCATGGATGCCGAGGCGGTGCGCCGCACGATCTTGGATTTCTACTCACCGCTTCTGGAAAAGGCCGCCGCCTGATGCCCGCTCCAATCGTCGCCACCTTGAAGCGTGGGCTGGTCAATCCGGCCTTTGATCCGAGTTCGGTTCTGGGCGCCATGGGAGCGGCCGTTCTGGCCGTGGATGGCGGCAACCAGATCCGCTACGCCAACGGTGCGGCCGAGCAATTGTTCGCCTGCGGCGCCGCCTATCTCACCGGTCATCCCGCCACCGACTTCCTGCCGCCGGATTCTCCCATCCTGTCGCTGGTGTCCCAGGCCCGTGACGGCAATATTTCCGTGGCTGAGCACGGCGTGACCCTGGATACGCCGAGAACCGGCCATCGGACGGTGACGGTCCAGGTCTCACCCATCATCGAAAATCCCGGCGCGGTGGTCATCGCCCTGCACGAGCAATCCATCGCCCTTAAGATCGGCGCCCAGCTGACCAGCCGCAACGCCGCCCGTTCGGTGACGGCCATGGCCGCCATCCTGGCCCATGAGGTCAAGAATCCGCTGTCGGGTATCCGTGGGGCCGCCCAATTGCTGGAACAGAACGCCAATGAGGATGATCGCATCCTGACGCGCCTGATCTGCGACGAGGCCGATCGCATCGTCGCCCTGGTCGATCGCATGGAAGCGTTTTCCGACAATCCTTCGGTGGAGCGCGGCGCCGTCAATATCCACAGGGTGTTGGAGCATGTGCGCCGCATCGCCGAGGCCGGCTTTGGGCGCTCGGTCCGAATCATCGAACATTACGATCCGTCCCTGCCGCCGGTCCTGGGCGACCGTGACCAGTTGATCCAGGTGTTCCTCAACCTGGTAAAGAATGCCGTCGAGGCGGTGCCCGAAGACGGTGGAGAGATTATCCTGTCCACCGGCTATCAGCACGGCATCCGTCTGGCCCTGCCTGGAAGCGAAACCCGGAGGCACCTGCCGCTGGTGATCAGCATCCAGGATAACGGCCCCGGCATCTCTGATGATTTGAAGCCCAATCTGTTCGACGCCTTCGTCACCACCAAGACGACGGGCACCGGATTGGGGCTGGCCCTGGTGGCCAAGATCATCGGCGATCACGGCGGGGTGATTGAATTCGACAGCGTACCGAGGCGGACCGTTTTCAGGGTGATGCTGCCCATGGTCCAGGATGGGGACGGCAAGTGACCACCATGACCACCACAGCCACCATATTGGTGGCCGACGACGATCGCGGCATCCGCACCGTGCTGGCCCAGGCTCTGGGCCGCGCCGGTTACGAAGTCCGCACCACCGGCAATGCCTCCACTCTCTGGCGATGGGTCTCCGAAGGCGACGGTGATCTGGTCATTACGGACGTGGTCATGCCCGATGAAAGCGGCCTCGACCTGCTGCCGCGCATCAAGAAGATCCGCCCCGAACTGCGCATCATCGTCATGAGCGCCCAGAACACCCTGCTGACCGCCGTCAAGGCCACCCAGCGCGGCGCCTTCGAATACCTGCCCAAGCCCTTCGACCTCAAGGAACTGGTCAATGTGGTGGGGCGGGCTTTATCGACTCCGCGCGCAACGCCGGCCGAGGCCTCGGCCGCCGATGACGAGGAAAAGCTCCCGCTCATCGGCCGTTCCCCGGCCATGCAGGAAATCTACCGGACCCTGGCGCGCCTGATGAGCACGGATCTGTCGGTGATGATCACCGGCGAGTCCGGTACCGGCAAGGAATTGGTGGCTCGGGCATTGCACGATTACGGCAAGCGCCGCAATGGCCCCTTCGTCGCCATCAACATGGCGGCCATTCCGCGGGAACTGATCGAAAGCGAATTGTTCGGTCATGAGAAGGGCGCGTTTACCGGCGCGATCAGCGCACGCCAAGGACGTTTCGAAATGGCCGAGGGCGGCACGCTGTTTCTCGACGAGATCGGCGACATGAGCCTGCACATGCAGGTCAAACTGCTGCGTGTTTTACAAGAACGCACCTTCGAGCGGGTTGGCAGCAATAAGAGCATCACCGCCAATGTGCGCATCATCGCCGCCACTCATCGCAATCTGGAAGAAGCCATTAAACAAGGCCGTTTCCGTGAAGACCTTTACTACCGTTTGAATGTATTTCCCATCGAGATGCCGCCGTTGCGCGAGCGTGCGGAAGATGTACCGTTGCTGACCAACGAACTCATCGCCCGTCTCGAGCATGAAAATCGTGGCTCATTGCGCCTCACCCCCGCCGCCATCATGTGCCTGACCCAGTATCCCTGGCCGGGCAATGTGCGCGAACTGGCCAATCTGGTGGAACGCATGGTGATTTTATTTCCCAACGGCACCGTGGACGTGGACGATCTGCCGGAAAAATTTCGTCCCGCGGGTCTTATACCCTATCGTGTCGCGTCCCAAGCCGAGACAGAGTCTGCCCCATTCCCGAACCTGCCTTTAACGCAGTTGCCGGAGGAGGGTCTGGATCTTAAAGAGCATCTCAATAACCTGGAATACACCCTGATCAAGCAGGCCCTCGATGACGCGAATGGCGTGGTCGCGCAGGCCGCCAAACGGCTCAAGCTGGGCCGCACGACCCTGGTGGAAAAATTACGCAAGTACGAAGTCACGGATCGGGAGGGCGCGACAGGTTTTTGACT
>JACQAD010000229.1 GCA_016195125.1 Magnetospirillum sp. | reverse complement strand
GGCACTCTAAAATCCCGACGAGCCGCAAGGCGAGGAGTTGCGGCCAAAGGCCGGCGCGCCTGATGGCGCGGTAGCCAAGCACGCTCGCGTGCGCCCGGCGCCTGAGGGCCTTTTCAAAATCCCGACGAGCCGGCGGCTCGGCGTTGCGGCCAAAGGCCGGCGCGCCCTGTGGCGCGTAAGCCCAGCACGCTCGCGTGCGCCCGGCGCCTGAGGGGTAAAAAATAAGAGCGGGACCATGGATCCCGCTCTTATTCCGAAGCATCGAGATGGGAGCTTACTTGGCGCCCATGATGTTCAGGTAGCTGATGCCGGCGGTGGCGCCGATACCGATCTGGCCACCCAGGCCGACCGGAACCAGGGCGATGTCGTTGCCGACGCCACCCAGACCAGCCTGCGCCGAGACGCCGAGACCGACGGTCACCGAGGCTTCCGCACCCACATAATAGCCCTGGAGGCTGTTCTTGTCGGTATTGGTGCCGCCGATGACCAGATAACCCATGCCGGCCAACTGCTCGATTTCGAGGTCAATGCCGAACAGAATGCCGTTGCTGCCGGTATACTTCTGCGGCCCGCCGACGCCGTTATACTCGCAAGCCACGGGGTTCTTGGAATGAACCACATAGGTGGTGCCGGTACCGGTCTTGCTGCAGGTGAGCACACCCAGAACGACGCCACCCTCGGCGCGCGCTTCACTGCCGAACGCGAAAAGAGCCGCCAAAGCGACAACAGACGAAGCAATCCACTTCTTCATCGACCCCTCCTTTGATCTCTCCAACCGGGTCTTGAACGGGAAGTCTTGCTCTAATCTTCCAGACCCCAAGACCGCGGTGTCCGAGAGGAAGTATGGCACAGAATCTCGCCTTGTGAAGAACAATGGCAAATGCAAGGTGCTGAATTGCCATGAAATCATTGTTGCACCGCAACAAATACCTTAGGCCCGCAACGACTGGCCGGGCACCGCCACCCGCAACCATTCATGGCATATTCCCACCTCGGCATGGCCCTCGGGCGGCGCCCAATGGGCGAAATCAGCCTCGCCCGTGGGCAGATAGGGGCCGGGCTTGATCTCCACGACCAGGGTGTCGGAGGCATGGGATACCAGGGCATGCCAGGTGCCGGCCGGAATCTCCACGACGCGGACGGCGCTGTCCGACAGCTCCACCCGCTGCACAACCCTTCCGTCAGGCGCAAAGGATAACAGCGAGGCCCGCCCCGACAACAGAATGAACGTCTCGAATTGATGGGGATGGCGATGGGGACGGATATAGGTTCCGGGCTCGAAGGCGATCACCATGCGCTGCACCGGGTCTTCGGGCACGGCATGGAGGTTGAGGTTCATGCGCAGACGCGGACGGGCCTGCGCCTCGGCCACCAGATCCGCCAATTCCCGGGCATGGATGGTTCTCATGGGTTTGCTCCTTTACGACGCCCCTCAGGTGCCGGACGCACGCGAGCGTGCTTGGCTGCCGCGCCATCAGGCGCGCCGGCCTTTGGCCGCAACTCCGTGCCTTGCGGCTCGTCGGGATTTTAGAGTGCCCCTCAGGTGCCGGACGGGCGCCTTGCGCTGGCTTCCGGGCATAAGCCGCGCGGCCCTTTGGGCCTAGCCAAGCCGTGCTGAGGTTTCTCATCACGGCTTGGCATTCCGCCACAACAGCTTGAAGACCGGCGGCGCCAGCATGATCACCATCACCACCCGCACCACGTGATGGGTGGAAACGAAGGCCACGTCCTGGCCCAGCGCCAGGGCCACCAGACACATCTCGGCGATGCCGCCCGGCACGAAGGACAGCAACAGCGCCGGAAACGGCAGATCGGTGACCAGCGCCAGTCCCGCCGCCGCCCCGGCCGAGATCACCAGCATGATGGCGGTGGCGCCCAGGGCCGGACGGGCCATGGCGGCCAGATCACGCCAGGACAGGCCGCGAAAGCGCGAACCGATGCCCGCTCCCGTCACCACCTGGGCCAGCACCACCAGTTCGGCCGGCGGCTTGGATGCGGTCAGCCCGGCCAGATGCAGCCCGGCGCTGAGAATCATCGGCCCGGTCAGCGTCCAGGCGGGCAAGCGCGCCAGCCGGGCCAGCGCCGCCCCCAAAACCGCCGACCCCGCCAGCACCGCGCCATTGAGCCAACCCAGATCGGCCAGCAAACCCATGCTCTGGGCCATGGGCACCGAGTGGGCGTGGGCGATCAGGCGATAGCCGAAGGGCACGGTGAAGACGATCAGCAGGATACGCAGGGAATGCGACAGGGCGATGGCCCGCTCGTCGCCACCCAGGGCGGTGCCGGTCAGCACCATTTCGTTGATGCCGCCGGGCGCGCCGGCGAAAAAGGCGGTGACGACGCTCATCTTGGCGCTGCGGCGCAGATAGACCATCACCAGGGCGGTGGTCAGCGCCATGGCCAGCAACAGCACGATCATGCTGTCCCCCCAGCGCAGGATGCGGTCCAGGAGACCGGGCGCGAAGGCGCTGCCCAGCATCAGCCCCAGAACGGCGATCATGGCGGTGCGAAGCCTGGCCGAGACCTGCGGCTGAAACCCGGCCAGGGATGCCGCCGTGGTGGCGGTGAGCGCCCCCAGCATCCAGGGCAGGGGCAGATCGAGCAGGGCGAACAATGCCCCGCCGCCACCGCCCAGAGCCAAGCCGACCAGCCACCCCCGCCACGGAATCATCACGGCAGGAACTGCTCTGTGATGATGCGCTCCTCCAGATTGTGCTCGGGGTCGAACAGCAGGGCCAATTCGCATTCCCGGTCCTCGCGCACTTCCACCTCGACCACGTCGCGGGCCTCGGTGTAATCGGCGACGGCGCTGACCGGGCGCTTGTCGGCCTCCAGAATGTCGAACACCACCTTGGCGGTGTGGGGCAGCAGGGCGCCGCGCCAGCGCCGGGGCCGGAAGGCGGAAATGGGAGTGAGGGCGGCGATGCCGGCCCCCAGGGGAATGATCGGGCCATGGGCCGACAGGTTATAGGCGGTGCTTCCCGCCGGGGTGGACAACAGAATGCCGTCGCAGATCAGCTCTTCCATGCGGATCTTGCCGTCGATGCGGATCCGCAGCTTGGCGGCCTGACGGGTCTCGCGCAGCAGCGACACCTCGTTCATGGCCAGGGCCTCGATCACCTCGCCGCCACTGGTGCGCGCCACCATGCGCAGGGGGTGCAGGATCACCTGCTGGGCCTTGGACAGGCGC
This sequence comes from Magnetospirillum sp., assembly GCA_016195125.1. Lineage (GTDB taxonomy): Bacteria > Pseudomonadota > Alphaproteobacteria > Rhodospirillales > Magnetospirillaceae > Phaeospirillum. The sequence goes on along the minus strand of JACQAD010000229.1, from coordinate 360 downwards.
TCGATCAGCCCGTGCTCGCGGAAGGTATTCATGAGAAAGCCGACGCTGCCCCGGTTCATGCCGTAGATGGGCACGTGGCGCTCGACGAAGCGGTGCAGGGTTTCCAGCATGAAGCCGTCACCGCCCAGGGCGACGATCAGGTCGGCCTCCTCGGGGGGCACGTGGGGATAGCGCGCCGCCAGCCGGGCAAGGGCGGCCTTGGCGGCCTCGGTTTCGGCGGCGACGAAGGCGATGGAGGAAAAAGTCATGGGTTCCTCGGGCAGGGGCGCGCGGGCCGGAGTATATACCCGCCGGCAAAAGCCCCGCCAGAGGGCCTTGCGGATTTCAGCCGCCGGTGACGCTCATATGCCGGCCCACGGC
>JACQAD010000227.1 GCA_016195125.1 Magnetospirillum sp. | reverse complement strand
CTCCGCGTCCGATGTTCCATGCCAGTCCCGCAAGCGGGAAAGAGATGGTGCCCAGGAGAAGACTCGAACTTCCACGACATCACTGCCACACGGACCTGAACCGTGCGCGTCTACCAATTCCGCCACCTGGGCAGGTAGCCTGCGAACGGCCGCGCCGTCCGAGGCGCGAAGAAATATGCGAGTGGGGTTCTGCTGTCAACGATGTTTTTCGGCCCGCTTTCAGGTTTTTCCGATTCCTCCCCCACCCTTTACACCCAGGCGGCTTATGGGCTAGCTTCCGACCCAAAGATTATCGCGCGGCGCGCTGGCGCCGACGGCCTTGGAGGAGGGACATCATGGCTCGGCGAGTGGTCACGATTTTCGGGGGTTCCGGCTTTGTCGGCAGGGCTTTGGTTCGCAAGCTCGCTTCCCAGGGCTGGGTGGTGCGGGCGGCGGTCAGGGATCCCATCGCCGCCGAATTCCTCAAGCCCATGGGCGATGTGGGGCAGGTGACGCCGCTGCGCGCCGACATCAACGATCCGGCGGCGGTGCGCATGGCCATTGCCGGCGCCGACGCCGTGGTCAATCTGGTCGGCATTCTCTATGAGAGCGGCCGCGCCACCTTCGAGGCCATCCATGTGAAGGGGGCCGCCACCGTGGCCGCCGCCTGCAAGGACGCGGGCATCACCCGTCTGCACCGAGCACGGCTGCTCCATCGACCTGTTCGGCTCGGGCGGCCCGATCTTCCAGCCCGTGCATGTGGGCGATGTCGCCACCGCCATCGCCCTGGTGCTGGGCGACGCCCGTCTTGCCGGCAAGGTGTACGAGCTGGGCGGGCCGCGCCGTTACTCCATGAAGGAGATCATGGAATTGGTCCTGGCCGAAACCGGCCTGAAGCGTCATCTGGTGCCGGTGCCCTTCGGTCTGGGCATGCTCCAGGCCACCTTCCTGCAGATGCTGCCGGCGCCGCTGCTGACCAAGGATCAGGTGCGCCTGATGAAGGTCGACAATGTGGTCCGCGGCGGCAAGCCCGGTCTCGGCGAATTGGGCATCGCGCCCACTTCGGCGGAAGCGGTTCTGCCCCTTTATATGAAGCGCTATGGCCGGCCGGCCCAGCAGAAGGCCGGCAAGGCCGCCTGATCTCACCCTTGCGGTGATGAAAACAGTGAAGGGCCGGTTGCCTCGTCTGGGGGACCGGCCCTTTTTCTTGATTCAGAGGTCAGCCTGAAGGCGGAGCACTCTAGGCGGCGCGAACCGCCCTGCGGGTAAGCTGGTTGCGGATATCGGACGGCAGTTGCTCGAGGAGGCTGAGCAACGCTCCGACCCCGATGGGAACCTTGGAACGGCCATCGGCCCAGCGCCAGACCGTGGTGGGGGCCGGCTGCTGCTCTCCCAAATCGTCCAGAAGCCGGGCCAGCGCCGCCTGGGACAAGCCCAGCCGGCGCAGCGCATTGGTGAATTCCTCATCCGTCATTGTCGCAGTCCTCTCCCCCGACCGAGATGGATCAACCCGCAGGTGGCAAGCCCCAAAAACCGCAACAGAATCGTCGGGGTTTGGGTGGCTGTCAACGGAACGAAAGGGGAATAGGTGTAAATGCTTATCAGAGGATCATGTTCTATGCAATCTACACTTGCATATGCCGTATAACATATATGCTGAGAAATAGTCCTATTTCTTTTGTCCCTTCGGACCGGCGAGTGGGTGGTGGGCCTGCACCAGCCGGGTTGCCTCGTCGTCGATGAGGTGGGTGTAGATTTCGGTGGTGGCGATATCGGCATGGCCGAGCATCTCCTGAACACTTCTAAGATCGGCGCCGCCGGCCAGGAGATGGCTGGCAAAGGAATGGCGAAGCACGTGGGGCGAGACCTTGGTCGGGTCCAGATCGGCGGCCAGGGCGGCGCGCGCCAGCATTTTGGCGAATCCCGAGCGGGTCAGGTGGCCGCTGATGCCCGAAGAGGGGAACAGCCAGCGTGACGGCTTGCCCTTGGGCATCAGGCGCTCGCGCTCCGCCTTCCAGGCCAAGAGGGCGGCGCGGGCCGGCTCGGACAGCGGCACCATGCGCTCCTTGGAGCCCTTGCCGCGCACCACCAGCACGGCGGGATCGCGGGCGATGGCGGCCAGGGGCAGAGAGACCAACTCCGAGACCCGCAGGCCGGTGGCGTAGAGAGTCTCCAGCAGGGCGGTCATCAGCAGGCCATCACTTCCGTCTAGGGAGCGGGCGGCCGAAAGCAGGGCCAGCACCTCTTCCTTGTAGAGGTATTTGGGCAGCGGCCGACCCAGGCGAGGGGCGTCGAGAGTGCTGGTGGGATCGTCGGCGCGCCAGCGTTCGGCGAAGGCGAAGCCGTAGAATTGCTTCAGGCAGGACAGCCGTCGCGCCTGGGTGCGCGCCGCCATGCCGAGCGCCGCCTGGGAGGCCAGATAGGCCCCCACCGCCTTGGAATCGGCATTCATGGGGCGATCGCCGCGCGCCTCCAGGAACTGGCGGAAATCAGCCAGATCCCGGCCATAGGCATCCATGGTGTTGGGACTGGCGCCGCGCTCGACCTGCATCATCTCGAGAAAGGCCTCGATATGCCGGTCCATGGCGGGGTCAGAGTCCGTTGGCCAGGGCCGCTTCCGTTCCCAGATCCCGAGCCTCGCGGTCCAGTCCGACCATGCGCAGCGCCACCATCACCCGGTTGACGGTGTCGGGGTCGGCGCTATCCAGGCCGACCTCCGCCAGGGCCAGCAGGGACAGCAGCACCGCTTCACCCAGGCGCACGCCCTCGGCGGCATTGCGCAGCATGGCCTTCAAGGCCGGGCGCGGGCCGGGCGTGCCGGCCGTGCCCATGGCCAGGGGCAGCCAATCGGCGGCGGGAACGCTCTCGCCCACCGCCTGGAGAACCTCGAGGCCCATGACGGCCCGGCGCTCGCTGCCCTCGGCGGCGGCCAGCCAGGACGCCAGAAACTCGGGCGGGGAATGGTCGCTGCCTGGACGCGCCAGCCGAGCCAGGGGCCACAGGGCGGCGGCGGCCTTGGCGGAGGCCGGGTCGGCCTTGGCCAGGCTGGTCCAGGCGAGGGCCGTTTCCGGCCGTCCTGCGGCGTAAAGGCCGCGGGCCAGAATCGGGGCGAATGCCGCCAATTCGGGGGCGGGCCTGATCTCGGCCACCAGCGGGGCGTAAAGCCGGGCGGTGGCGGCAAACGCGTGGCGCTCCTCGGCGGCCGGCGGCGTGCCGGCCATGGCCTCGGCGGCCGCGATGAAGGCGTGGTCGGCATCCTTGCGCTCACGCATCAGGTCGAGCGCCATATTGGCTTCCAGCGCCTTGCCGCCGGCGATCTGGCAGAAGATGGTGAGCCGGGGGTCGAGGGGAGCGGCCTGGGCGGCGAGGGCCGCCTCGGAACAGGCGGCCTTGGTGTCGCCGGCCAGCAGGTAGGTATCGATCTTGAGGCGTGACAAGGCGGGCGACGACAGGTTGGCCGGAGCCGCCTTCAGGAGCCCGGACAAGCCGTCCACGTCGCCCAGGGCATAAAGGCGCTCGGCCCGGATTTCCAGCAGGGACGGGCTCTGGCCCTGATTGCCCTCGGGAGCGGGGGCGGCACTCAGCAACAGGCGCCGCTCCAGCAGCCTCATTGCCCGCGATGACGGCAATACCGGCAGGCGGGGCAGCAACTGACGCACCACGGCGGCCTGACTGCCGCGCCACAGCCCATCGCCAAGGCCGCCTTGGCTTTGGTCGAGAACGCCCACGGCCTCCTGGTCGGGGGCCTTCAACTCTTCCACCTCGAAGCGCCCGCCGGTCTTGGTCCGGGGAGGCTGGGCCGGGTCGGCCTTGGGCGCCAGGGCCGGGTCGACGGTGGATTCGAGGTTGGGCGAATTCAGGATCAGCGGCTGGCCGGGGGCGGCAACCGGCTGGGCCAGGGCGGCATGGGCCGCCAGGACCGGCAGTGACACTCCCAGCAACAGGGCCAGGGCTTTAGCGCGGGAAACGTTCATCCGGTATGACCTTCTCGATCTTGGCCGACGGGGGCGGCGGATCCCAGGTGGACAGGAACAGCCCGCCACCGACGATAACCGCCAGGAGCAAGGCGATGAGAAGGCCGGCAATCTTGTTCATGGGGGAATGATGACCTTTGCAATGGCAACATTTCTGGACAGGGCCGGGGGCTGCGGCTAAAAGCGGCAGATGCGGCCCTGGGATCTTTGCCGGGGCAGTGTATCGGCCTAGCGGGCGCTGTTCGCCCGTTTCGGCGAGGCCAGCTTTCGCGATGGCGAGCGCAAGGTCATCGCCCGCCTGCTGGACGGCGCGCCGGTGGTGCTGGCCACCGGCGGCGGCGCCTTCATCGATCCCACCACCAGGGCCAGGATCAAGGAGACCGGCACCTCGGTCTGGATTCGCGCCGATCTGGATCTGCTGCTCAAGCGCACCGTGGGCCGTGACCACCGTCCCTTGCTCAAGCAGGGCGATCCCCGCCAGATTCTCGGCCGCCTGATGGAGACCCGCTACCCGGTCTATGCCGAGGCCGACATCATCGTCGAATCCACCGACGAAATCCCCGAGGCCACCGTCATCCGCGTGATGGAAGGCCTGATCGCCTATCTGGAGCGCTCCCCATGACCGTCGCCCACGAAATCGTTCCCGTCGAGTTGGGCGAGCGCTCCTATTCCATCCATATCGGCCCCGGCCTGCTGGACCGGGCCGGCGAGCTGATCCAGCCGCTGATGCGGGGCAACCGCGCCCTGGTGATCTCCGACGGCAATGTGGCGCCGCTCTATATGGAGCGGGTCGAAAAGAGCCTGGTGGCGGCGGGCGTGATGCCCATGCATACGGTGATGCCCGCCGGCGAGCAGACCAAGGATTTCAAGCATCTGGAAGCCCTGCTGGACGCCATGCTGGAGGCCCGTTCCGAGCGCGGCATCATGGTGGTGGCCCTGGGCGGCGGCGTGGTCGGCGACCTGACCGGCTTTGCCGCCTCGATTCTGCTGCGCGGCGTGGATTTCGTGCAGATCCCCACCACCCTGCTGGCCCAGGTGGACAGTTCGGTGGGCGGCAAGACCGGCATCAACACCCGTCACGGCAAGAATCTGATCGGCGCCTTTCATCAGCCGCGCCTGGTGCTGGCCGACACCGCCGCCCTGGATTCCCTGCCGCGCCGTCAGGTGCTGGCCGGTTATGCCGAAGTGGTCAAATACGGCATCATCGACGATGCCCCGTTCTTCGACTGGCTGGAAGTCAACGCCCTGCGCCTGATCGACGGCGACGAGGATGCCCGCCGCCATGCCATCGCCACCTCGTGCCGGGCCAAGGCCCGTATCGTCGGGGCCGACGAGCGCGAGGGCGGAGTGCGCGCCCTGCTGAACCTGGGCCACACCTTCGGCCACGCCCTGGAGGCCGAGACCGGCTTTTCCGACGAGATGCTGCACGGCGAGGCGGTGGCCCTGGGCATGGTCATGGCGCTGAAGCTGTCGGCCCGCCTGGGTCTGGCCCCGGCCTCGGACGTGGAGCGCCTGGAGCGCCATCTCACCGCTTTGGGTCTGCCGGCGGCGCTGCCCCGGCCGCGCCTGTGGGCGCCCGATCGCCTGATCCATCACATGGCGGGCGACAAAAAGGTCAAAGACGGTAAGGTGACGTTCGTACTGGCCAAGGGCATCGGCCAGAGCTTCCTGACCCGCGAGGTGCCGGAAGCCGAGTTGATGGCCATGCTGGCGGAGATGGCCGCCGGGAGGTAACGAGCATGGACGAGAACACGCTGTCGCTGATCGCCATCATTCTGCTGCAGGGAATGTCGGCCTTCTTCGCCGGCTCGGAGACCGCCCTCACCGCCGTTTCGCGGCCGGTGATGCACCAGTTGGAACAAGATGGCTCGCGCCGGGCCCGCCTGGTCAACCGTCTGGTGGACAAGCGCGACCGGCTGATCGGCTCGCTGCTGCTGGGCAACAATCTGGTCAACATCCTGGCCTCGTCCCTGGCCACCGGCGCCCTGGTGGGCATGTTCGGCGATGCCGGCATCGCCTATGCCACCGCCGGCATGACCGTCATCGTCGTCATTTTCGGCGAGGTGCTGCCCAAGACCTATGCCATCTACCACGCCAACCGCACCGCCTTGCTGGTGGCGGCGCCGGTGACCGGCGTGGTGCTGGTGCTGACGCCGTTCGTGCGGGCCATCGAGGCGGTGGTGCGTGGCGTCTTCCATCTGTTCGGCGCCAGCTATGCCGCCTCGGTCAGTATCGAGGCCTCCATGATGGAGCTGAAAGGCGCCATCGAGGTCCATGCCGGCGAGGACGAGGTCAAGGAGGAGCGGCGCATGCTGCGCTCCATCCTGGAACTGGGCGACGTGGAAGTGGGGCAGGTCATGACCCACAGGAAGGGCGTGGTCACCGTCGATGCCAACCTTTCCGGGGCCCAGATCCTGGAACAGGTGGTGGGCTGCCCCTATTCGCGGGTGCCGCTGTGGAAGGACGATCCCGACAACATCGTCGGTGTGGTCCATGCCAAGGATCTGCTGCGCGCCTTCCGCTCCCTGGATGGCGAGGTGGACAAGCTGGACGTGGCCGAACTGGCCTCGGACCCCTGGTTCATTCCCGATTCCACCACATTGCTCGAGCAATTGCAGGCCTTCCGCGCCCGGCGCGAGCATTTCGCCCTGGTGGTGGACGAATACGGCTCGCTCATGGGCGTGGTCACCCTGGAGGACATCCTGGAAGAGATCGTCGGCGATATCGTCGACGAGCATGACGTGGCCGTGGCCGGGGTGCGGCCACAATCCGACGGCTCGTTCATCGTTGACGGATCGGTGACCATCCGCGACCTCAACCGCGAGTTCGAATGGCGCCTGCCCGACGACGAGGCATCGACCATCGCCGGTCTGATCCTGCACGAGGCCCGGCAGATTCCCGATGTGGGCCAGGTGTTCCGCTTCTACGGTTTCCGCTTCGAGATCGCCAAGCGCCAGCGCAACCAGATCACCAGTATCCGCGTCACCGTGCCCGAGGGCGGGGGCGGCGCCACCCTGCAGGTGTGATTCCGGCGGGATCGGTTCGGCGGCGCGATGGCAAGGGCAAGGCCCGCCGCGGCTTATACCCTGTAAGCCGAGCGGGAGCGCCCGGCACCCGAGGGCCATCAATGTGATCCCGTTCACATCGTGTTAACTCCACATATAGTATTACAATCGAGTGAACAGACCGATTTGTTGTCGACAAGCCGAGTCGGCGTTGGTTAAGGTTTGGGCGGGTAAAGATCGCGGACGGAGGAATCCTCTTTGATTCAGTGCCATGGCCGAGCACCGGAAAGCCATTCGGGACAAGGTCGCCCACCGTGTCTGGGCCGCATTGAAGTCCGCTTCTCCCCGCAGGGGTCTCTCGTGTCGAGAGGCCCTTTTTTGTTGCCTCTTCCCCTTCCCCGCCTTCCGAAGGAGTTCTAGATGGCCAAGCGCGCCACGCGGGTTGCCGCGTCCAAGAATGAGCCGGTGGTAACGCTGTATCCCGACCAGGGCTGGAGCCCGCTGGGCGAGGAGGAGCAGCATCGTGACCAAAGCTATGTGCGCAAGGTTCGTCCCCAGGGCGAGAACCAGCGCCGGTTGCTGTCAGCCATCTCCGAGGGCAACCTGACCGTGGCCCTGGGGCCGGCGGGCACCGGCAAGACCTACCTCGCCATCTCGGCGGCGGTGGAGGCCTTCGAGGAAGGCCGGGTGGCGCGGATCATGCTGTCGCGTCCGGCGGTGGAAGCCGGCGAATCCCTGGGCTTCCTGCCCGGCGATTTGCAGGAGAAGCTGGCGCCCTATCTGCGGCCGCTCTACGACGCCCTGTCGGATCGCCTGGGCGGCAAGCGTCTGCGGGCGTTGCTGGCCGACGGCTCCATCGAGATCGCTCCCATCGCCTATATGCGGGGCCGGACCTTGAATAACGCCTTCATCGTCATCGACGAGGCGCAGAACTGCACCTATGGGCAGATCAAGATGCTGCTGACCCGCCTGGGCTGGCACTCCACCATGGTGCTGACCGGCGACCCGGATCAGAGCGATCTGCTGCCCGGCATGTCGGGCCTGGCCGACATCGCGGCGCGGCTGTCCACCCTGGACGACGTGGCGGTGGTGCATCTGACCGACAAGGACATCGTCCGCCACCCGCTGGTGGCGAGCATGCTGACGGTGCTGTAGCCGCAAGGACGTTCTCCGCGGCAACGCGGGGGACGATTCCCTGTCTCGGCTCGGAATGACGCGCGGCCTACATCCCGCACAATTTGTGCGGCCCGATATCCAGGTGCAGATGGTCGGCGTGCAGCTTGTTGTGGTTGGGGGTGAGCACCACGTTGAAGTGCTCGCACGAGGCCCGCGCCACCGCCTGCAGGAACTCGCTCTTCTTGCCGGCCCCGGCCCAGTCCTTCTTCACCGAGATCATGGTGCCATCGGCCAGTTCGAAGGCGCCGACATCGATGGCCTGGCCCTTGCCGTGTTCCGACAGGCGGCCGCCCCGGCTATAGCCGCCAGCCTCGGCGGTGACCGGCTCGGTACGGCGGCTGCGGCAATTATAGGCGCCCATGTGGTGGAGGCGGGCCACCTTCTTGCCGAAAGCCTTGAGGGCGGCGGGCTGGACCACCTGCTGTTCGAAATGCTCGAGGGTGCGGGCCATGGCGCAGGACATCACGCCGGGATGATTCCAGCTGGTCTGGGAATCGCCGGTGACCTTGACCGGATTGGCGATGGAGCAGGAGCCTGGGGTGCCGAACGGAGCCTGCGGCTCGAAGCTGACCCGCAGGTCGCGCAATTCCTTCAGGCAGGCGGCATCGGGGTCAAGGACGCGGGGCGGCGGCGGAGGGGGCGGCGGCGGCGATGAGCACGCTCCCAGCAAGAGCAGAGTCAGGGTCGTGACAATAAGACGACGGGACAAGGCCATGGATCCGCAAGACCAGAATCCAATTATCTAGCGGAATTACAGGGAGAAAGTCACGAAATATCGAAAGACTCGCCAGAGAAAGCCGGCGAGTCCTTAAGATTATGTTAACCGGAACCTCAGCCCAGCTTGACCGCCGTCCCGTTGGCCGAGGCGATCAGCATGGTCTTGCCGTCGCCGCCGATGGTCTCGAAATTCAGGCTCAGGCCGATCACCGCATCGGCGCCCAAAGCCTGGGCCTGGGCGGCAAGGTCGGCCAGGGCGGCGTCCTTGGCCTCGCGCAGGGCGTTCTCGTAGGCCCCCGAGCGCCCGCCGACGATATCGCGGACCTTGGCCAGCATGTCGCTGAAGATGTTGGTGCCCATGACGGCATTGCCGCAGACGATGCCGAGATAGGCGGTGATGCGGCGATCCTCGACGGAATGCGTGGTGGTGATGATCATAGGCGCTCTCCCGTTTGGTGGTCGGGGGCAGTATATCGCGGGACGCGGTGCTTGACCCGCGCCCTTTGCTGTCCGCACACTCCGCTGGTCCATAGCTTCAGGATTCGTCCATGACCCAAATAGCCCCCGTGGGTGTCGTCACCATTTCCGATCGCGCCAGCCAAGGCGTTTACGAGGACAAAGGTGGCCCGGCCATCATCGCCGAGCTGACCCGGTTCCTGGCGACGCCGTGGCGGCCGGTATCCCGGGTGATTTCCGATGATCAGGAGGTGATCGAGGCCACCTTGAAGGAACTGGCCGACGGGGAGGGCTGTACCCTGATCGTCACCACCGGCGGCACCGGCCCGGCGCCCCGTGACGTCACGCCGGAAGCCACCGAGGCGGTGTGCGCCAAGATGATGCCGGGTTTCGGCGAGCTGATGCGTACGGAAAGCCTGAAGGTGGTGCCGACCGCCATCCTGTCGCGCCAGACCGCCGGGATTCGAGGACGCAGCCTGATCGTCAACCTGCCGGGCAAGCCCTCGGCCATTGCCGATTGCCTGGTGGCGGTGATGCCGGCCATTCCTTATTGCATCGACCTGATCGGCGGGGATTTCTTCGATACCGACCCGGCGGTGTGCAAGGCGTTCCGGCCCAAATCCAAATAGGAGTTGGGAAACGGGCGCCGGGCCGCCCCAAGCCCGTTTCCTTCCGGTTTCTTTCGCGGGGAAAAGTACACTGAGGCGAAGCCGAGGGACTTTTCCCCGAACGGCTAAGCCGGAAAGGTCACCGAGACCACGGTGCCCTCGTCGACGATGATGTGGGAGCGTCCACCCAGCTGGCGGGCCAGGGCACGGATCAGGCCGACGCCGATGCCGCGTCCGGGCTTGTCGGGCATCCCCACGCCATTGTCGCGGACGCTGAAATGCCATTCCCCGGCCTCGCGCATCAGGGTCACCCAGATGGTGCCGCGGCGTCCGTCCGAGAAGGCGTGCTTGAGGGCGTTGGACAGGACTTCGTTGGCCAGCATGCCCAGCGGCACCGCCCGTTCCAGGTCCAAGGTGCCTTCGACCTCCACTTCCACGGTGACGCCGCCCTTGCCCGAGGAATAGCTGTTGGCCAGGGCCTCGGCCAGCTTGCCGAAATAGGTGCCGAGATCGACGCTGGCGGCCAGATTGCGCTCGTACAGGGTCTGGTGGACCAGACCCATGGAATGGATGCGGTCCAGGGCGTCCTTCAGGGTTTCGCGCACCTTGTCGTCGGTGACGTGCAGCGATTGCATGGTCAGCAGGCTGGAAATGACCTGGAGGTTGTTCTTGACCCGGTGGTGGACCTCCTGGAACAGCACGTCCTTTTCCGCCAGGGCGTTGGTCAGTTCGCGGGTCTTGCGCTCACCCGATTGCAACAGCCGCCGCTCCTGGCGCAGGCTCTCGTTGGCAAGGGCCGCCAGACCCAGCAACAGCAGCATGTTGGCGGCGAACAAGGTGACGTTGCGCTGGGTCCGCATGGTCCAGTCCCGGAACACCGAATCGACGGGCAAGCCCGCGGTCACCACCAGACCCTGCTGCGGCAGATTGCGGTAGGAGATCAGCCGCTCGACGCCGTCGATGACCGATACCGCCCGATAGCTGCCGGTCACCGCCTTGTTGAACTCGGTGAAGGGGGGCTTGGAGATGTCGAAATGGGTGAAGCTGGCGTCGGGCATGGGATAGCGCGCCACCAGACCGCCGTCGTTGCGGGCGATCAGGAAGAGAGAGCCTGGCTCGGGCTGGAGATCGCGGTAGAAATCCACGAAATAATCGGCCTTGATCAGGATCTCGGCGACGCCGCGAACCCGGCCGGTATGATCGATCATGGCCCGGCTGAAGATGATCAGGCGGCCCAGCCCACCCCGACCGATGGTCACCGCGCTCATCATGGTGCGGCCCGGCTGGGCCAGGGCCAGGGTCATGTATTCCCGCCCCGTGGCGTTGGGGGCGAACAGGCCCTGGCGGTCGCTGGTCAGCACCAGATCGCCCTTGTCGTCATGGATGCAGATGGCCTGGGCATAGGGAATCTCGCCCATGACGCCGTCCAGCCATTCGCGATCCGCGGCCGAATCGCGCAGCTTGCCCAGGGGGCGGCCGTCGAAATGCTCGGACACCATCACCAGATTGGCATGGGCTACTTTCAGAATGCTGGCGGCATGGGATTCGATCAATCGGCTCGACAGGCCGAGATCGGCGGTCCAATCAGTCAGGGTCGCCTGATGGTCGAACCAGGTCAGGGTCGCCAGGCCGCCCAGGCCGCCCAGCATGGTGGTCAGGGTGATGAGGGCCAGCAGCAGGCGCGGCCGGGGCAGGCGACTTTTCCCGCCATGAGGCGCGATGGCGCCCTGTTCCGGCTCGCTCCGGTTGGCGAGGCCGTTCGCCATGTCAGCGGCCCCGCATTCTGACGCGGCCGGTTCCATCCTCGTCGTCGAAGAGCGAGGTCAATTGCGCCATCATGGTTCCGCCCAGATCCTCGGCATCCATGATGGTGACGGCGCGGCGGTAATAGCGGGTGACGTCATGGCCGATGCCGATGGCCACCAATTCCACCGGCGAGCGGTTCTCGATATAGGCAATGACGTCGCGCAGATGCTTTTCCAGGGTGTTGCCCGGATTGGCCGACAGCGTGGAATCATCCACCGGCGCCCCGTCGGAGATGACCATCAGGATCCGGCGCTGTTCCGAGCGGGCGATCAGGCGCTCGTGGGCCCAAAGCAGGGCCTCGCCGTCGATGTTTTCCTTGAGGATGCCTTCCTTGAGCATCAGCCCCAGATTGCGCCGTACCCGGCGCCAGGGGGCATCGGCGGCCTTGTAGACGATATGGCGCAGATCGTTGAGGCGGCCGGGATTGGCGGGTTTGCCCTCGGCCTGCCATTTCTCGCGCGCGCTGCCGCCTTTCCAGGCGCGGGTGGTGAAGCCCAGGACTTCGACCTTGACGCCGCAGCGTTCCAGGGTGCGGGCCAGCAGATCGGCGCTCATGGCCGCCACGGTGATGGGCCGTCCGCGCATGGAGCCGGAATTGTCGATCAGCAGGCTGACCACCGTATCCCTGAAATTGGTGTCCTTCTCGATCTTGAAGGACAGGGAATGCATGGGATTGGCGATGATGCGGGCCAGTCGGCCGGTATCGAGCATGCCCTCTTCCAGGTCGAAATCCCAATTGCGGGTCTGCTGGGCCATCAGCTTGCGCTGCAGCCGGTTGGCCAGCTTGGCCACCACGCCCTGAAGGTGGGAGAGCTGCTGATCCAATTGATGGCGCAGGCGCGACAGCTCTTCCGGCTCGCACAATTCCTCGGCCAGCACCACCTGATCGAACTGGGTGGTGTAGGGGTGATAGGGGCGATCCTGGAAGGCGGCCGAATTGGATGGCTGGTCCTGGCGCTGGCGCGAGGGGCCGCCGGCCTCCTCGGTGCCCGAGCCGGTGAGCATCATCTCCTCGCCATCCTGGAAATCGTCGCTCTGGCCGTCGCCCTCGCTTGATCCCGGCGCCTGGGTCTCGCCTTCCTGGGACGAGCCCTCGCCGTCCTGTTCGCCTTCCTTTTCCTGGCCGGCGCCCTGGCTTTCCTGCTCCTGCTGGCCGTCCTGCGATTGTTCCGATTCCTCGGATTCCGCATTGGGGTCCATGCCCATGTCCAGATCGTGGAGCAGTTCCTGCAGGCCGCGGGAGAAGGATTCCTGGTCACGCAGCAGGGATTTCAGCCGCTCCAGGGTGGGGCCGGCCTTGGTCCTGATCTCGTCGCGCCACAGATCGACGGCGGAGCGGGCCGAGGGCGGCGGCTCCAGCCCGGTGAACATCTCGCGGGCGATCAGGCGCATGGCGTCGGCCAGGGGCACCTGCTCGCGCTTGACGGCGCGGTCGAGGCCGTCGGCGCGGGCGCGGATTTCCAGAACCTCGGCGATATTGGCGGCGGCGCCCGGCATCAGGCGCGCCCCCAGGGCCTCGACCCGGGCCTGCTCGACCATGTCGTAGATCCGGCGGGCGTCGGGAAGCTGGGGCAGACGCCGGGCGTGCAGGCTGTCGTCGTGATAGCGATAGCGCAGTGCGATGGCGTCGGCGGTGCCGCGCAGGCGGTCCAGATCGGTCTGTTGCACCGAACGCGGCGGTGCCGGCAGACGCACCTCGACGCCGCGCACGCTGCCATTGCCGGCGGCATAACCGACATCGAGATCGGCGCGCCCGGACATGGCCTTCAGCGTCGCGGCGGTCGAGCGCCGGATGGTGTCGACGGCGCTCTCGGACCTGTCGCCGTCCTTGCCGGAGGTGTTGCGCTGCGAGGGCATTGCGCCTAGGCCAGCATGCGGGCCGGGCCTTCGGGCAGGTCGGCCCCGAAGCAGCGCTGGTAGTATTCGGCCAGGATGGGGCGTTCGACCTCGTCGCACTTGTTCAGGAAGGTGACGCGGAAGGCATAGGCCTGATCCGAGAAGATGCGGGTGTTCTCGGCCCAGGTGATGACCGTGCGCGGGCTCATCACCGTCGAGATGTCGCCGTTCATGAAGCCCGAGCGGGTCAGATCGGCCAGCATCACCATCTTGGAGACCAGATCGCGGCCCTCGGTATTGTCGTAATCCTTGAGCTTGGCCACGACGATGGAACACTCGTCGTCATGGGCCAGATAATTGAGGGTGGCGACGATGTTCCAGCGGTCCATCTGGCCCTGGTTGATCTGCTGGGTGCCGTGATAAAGGCCGGTGGTGTCGCCCAGGCCGACGGTGTTGGCGGTGGCGAACAGGCGGAAGGCGGCATGGGGCCGGATCACCCGGTTCTGGTCGAGCAGGGTCAGGCGGCCTTCGACCTCCAGCACGCGCTGGATCACGAACATCACGTCGGGGCGGCCGGCATCGTATTCGTCGAACACCAGGGCGCAGGGATGCTGCAGCGCCCAGGGCAGCATGCCTTCGCGGAATTCGGTGATCTGCTTGCCGTCCTTGACGACGATGGCGTCCTTGCCGATCAGGTCGATGCGGCTGACATGGCTGTCGAGATTGACGCGGATGCACGGCCAGTTGAGGCGCGCCGCCACCTGCTCGATATGGGTGGACTTGCCGGTGCCGTGATAGCCCTGGACCATGACGCGGCGATTGAAGGCGAAGCCGGCCAGGATGGCCCTGGTGGTGTCGGGGTCGAAGCGGTAGGCCGGGTCCAGTTCCGGCACATGCTCACTGCCCAGGCTGAAGGCGGGAACCTGCATGTCGATGTCCAGGCCGAACGTCTCGCGGGCGTCGACGGTGGTATCGGGCATGGCCAGGGGATGGTCGGAGGCAAGCGGGCTCTGGGTCTTGGAGGTCATACTCTCGTCCTTGGGGATGGCTCTTACTGGCTGAGGCTGTGCTTCAGCGTGTTGTAGGCGTGGTTGATGCGCTTGAAGCGCTCTTCTGAATCCTTGTCGCCGTTATTGGCGTCGGGGTGGTGCTGCTTGACCAGTTCCTTGTAGCGGGCCTTGAGCAGGTCGGAGGTCAGGGGCGGGGTCAGTTCCAGCACCCGCATGGCCTCTTCCTCCGGTGTCGGGGTCCGGGCCTTGGGCCGCGCTTCCTCGGTGGAGGCGTCCTCGAAGACCTCGAAGGGGTCGTGGATCGTATAGGCGAACTTATGTTTGGC
>JACQAD010000226.1 GCA_016195125.1 Magnetospirillum sp. | reverse complement strand
GGGCGGCCAGGGCGACGGCGAAGCAAGCCGCCACCGTCAGACCCAGACCCGTCCAGATTCCCACCCGGACCAGGACTTGGCGGCGCTCGATCTCGTCACTGAGACGCGAGAACAGATTGGCGTAGAGGCGGCTGACCACCGGCGACAGGAATTGGTGCGGCACCAGGGCCAGACGCATGGCCTGGGAGAAGATGCCGGCGCCATGGGCACCGCCCGCCCAGCCGCTGGCCAGGACGACCAGACGGGCAAAGCCGCCCTCGATCACCCCGTCGAACCAGACATCGCGGGTTTCGCGGAACAGGGCGCGCCATTCCTCGACCGTGACCCAACGCCAGCCTCCGAAACGCACGGCGCCGATCCAGGCCAGCAGCGCGATGCGAATCAGCACCACCGCCAGTTCACGCAGCGGCAGCGCCATCACTCCGGCACCGGTCAGGACCAGACTCACCGCCAGCCCATGTCCCAGCAATTGGGCGCCGGTATCCACATCTGCACGTTGAGGCGCAGCGACAACAGCATCTGCACCAGCCCGCAACCGGCCAGCACCAGGGCGAAATGACCGAAATCCTCGGGCAGCAGCAGACGCATCAGGATGATCTGCGCCGCGAAACCGGCCAGGGCCTGGATCACCGCGCCGCCGGTCAGGAAGGCGCCACTGCGGATCAGCTGGCCGATGGGGGGCAGCCGGCTCATGGCGCCGCCGCCATTGCGGCCAGACCCTCGTCGACGCTCTCGGGCGGAGTCCAGCCCAGTTCGGCCCTGGTGGCGGCATCATCGACCCGCAATGAACCCAGCAGGCGTCCTACCGCCGCACTCTTCCCCGTCAGGCGTCCGGCAAGGCGCAGCAACACCGGCGGCACCGGCAGCAGACGCGCCGGACGGCCGAGGGCGCGGCCCATGCGCCGGATCAGCTCGGGCGTCGACAGATCCTCGCCGTCACGGGCCAGCCACACCCGCCCCGCCGCCTGCGGCGCGCGGGCGCAAAGGCCGAGCAGATCCACCAGATTGCCCAGGCCGATCAGCGAGCGCCGGTTGTCCACCAGACCCAGCGGCAGCGGCATACCCTTGCCCACCACATTCATCAGGGTGCGCAGATTGCCTTTCACGCCGGGGCCGTAGATCAGCGGCGGGCGGACCACCACCACCTCCAGGCCGGTCCGGGCGGCAATCGCCGCCAGACCGCGCTCGGCCTCCAGCTTGGACAGACCGTAGGCATCCTCGGGGGCGGGCTGGCCGGTGGCGGTGAAGGGGGCGCCGTGGGTCGCCTCGCCATTGACCTTGATGGAGCTGACGAAGACCAGGCGCCGGACTCCCGCCGCCACGGCCTGCTCGGCCAGACGCAGGGTGCCGTCACGGTTGACGCGACGGAAGACCGCCAGAGGATCGGCCTCGCTCTCGTCCATGACATGGGCGCGGTTGGCCAGATGGATCACCGTCTCGACCCCGTGCAGGGCCGGGCGCCAGTCGGTGTCGGGGCCGATATCGCCCACCGGCACCAGACCCGGCCCGCAATCGCGGCGCACCGAGCCCGTCACCTCGTCATCCTGCCGGCGCAGGCCGCGCAGCAAGGCCGCCCCCACGAATCCGCCGGCGCCGGTGACCAGGATCTTCATGCCGCCCGCCCCCGGGACCAGGATTGCAGCAGCCCCAGCAGCGCCGCCACCGCCGCCAGTGCCGTCAGGCTTCCGGCCAGCACCTGGCCCGATACCGCCAGCACCGACGCCGCCATCAGCACCAGATTGCCGGCGGCGATGGCCAGGCTGACCTGGGCATGGCTGCGCCCGCCCTGGACGGCGCGCTGGTAGAAATGCTTGCGATGGGCCTGCCAGATCTTCTCGCCGTTGAACAGCCGCCTCGTGATGGTGATGGTGGCATCGGCCAGATAATAGGCGGGCAGGATCAGGGCGGCGGCCACATGGCCCGATACCGCCAGCTGCACCAGCAGCCCACCCAGCAGGAAGCCCAGGGGAATGGACCCGGCATCGCCCAGGAAGATGCGGGCCGGGTGCCAGTTCCACACCAGGAAGCCCAGTCCGGCGGCGGCGCAAATCAGCGCCGGACCGGCAGCGAAGGGCGCCAGCAGGGCGATGCCCAGGCCGAGACAGGCGGTCTCGATCCCGGTGATGCCGTCGATGCCATCCATGAAATTGTAGAGATTGAGGAACCACAGCCAGCCCAGCGCCGCCAGCAACCGGTCGGCCCAGAGCGGCAGCCATCCCTGGAACACCAGGGCATCGGGCTCCAGGCAGGCCAGCGCCGCCGCCACCGCCGCCCCGTGGATCAGAAAGCGCGGCGCCGCCGCCAGGGTATGGCGGTCATCCAGCCAGGACAGCACCAGCAGCACCACCGCGCCGGCCAGCAGGAAGCCGTTCCAGGCATCCATGCCCTGGCTGACCATCAGCCCGCCCCAGGCCAGCAGGATGGCCGGCGTCACCGCCAGCCCGCCGCCGCGCGGAATGGGCGCCGAGTGGCTGGAGCGTTCGTTGGGATGGTCGAGATAGCGTCGCTCCAGCAGCCATGCCAGGGCGATGCGGGTTCCGACCACGCTGAGCACCAGGGCGACGCCCGCCGCCAGCGCCGCCGCCATGCTCATGCCAGATCGGCCAGCAATACCCGCCGGCCCTCGCGCAGGGAATCCACCACCGCCAGGGTGGCGAGGCTGGTCTCGATCAGCTCGGCCTCGTCCACCGGCGCCGGCCCACCCGAGGCCACGGCGGCTGCAAAGGCCTCGATCTCGGCGCGGTGGCCCTTGTCCTGGCCCAGCTTGGCGCTTTCGGTGCGGGTACGGCCGTTCTCGGTGATGGCGAGGGTCAGGAAATTGTCGATGGCGATGACGGTGCCACCCGCGAAGCACTCGAAGCGCTCCTTGCTGAAGGCGGAATCGCCCTGGCCGGTATAGACCAGGTTGGCGAGGCTGCCGTCGGCGAAGCTGAGCGCCGCCACCATGTCGTCACCGCC
>JACQAD010000239.1 GCA_016195125.1 Magnetospirillum sp. | reverse complement strand
CGCCGCCAGCACGCCCACCTGGGTGGTGGTCAGCCCCGCCAGGGTGGAAGAGGAGATGGCGCCGACCTGGGTGGTGGTCAGCGCCGACACTTCGGTAGTGGTCAGGGCGCCCAGCTGCGTGCTGGTCAAGGCGCCCATCTGGGTACTGGTCAGCGACGCTTCCTGGGTCGGGGCCATGGCCACCAGATCGGTGGTGGTGAGCTGGGCCACCTGCCCGGTGGTCAAGGCCGCCACCTGGGTCACCGCCAGACCGCCGAACTGGGTCGTGGTCAGGGCCTTGACCGCGCTGGTGGACAGCGCCGCCACCTGGGTGGTGGTCAGGGAAGCCAACTGGGTAATGGTCAGGCTGGGCGCCTGGGTGCCGGTCAGGGCGCCCAGCTGGGTGGCGCCCATTCCGCTCAGCTGCGTGGTGGTCAGACCCGCCATCTGGGTCGTGGTCAGACCCACCACGTTGGTGGCGGTCAAGGCCCCCAATTGGGTGGAACTGAGCGCCGCCACCTGGGTGGTGGTCAAGGCCCCCACATCGGTGCTCTCCATGCCCGCCACCTGGGTGGTGGTCAGCCCGGAGACCTCGGCCGTGGTCAGGCTGACGATCTCGGTGGTGGTCAGGGCGGCGATCTGGGCGGCGCTCAATCCGCCCAGCTGAGTGGTGGAGAGCGACGATACCGCCGTGCTGGTCAGTCCCGCCACCTGGGTGGTGGACAGCGCTCCCAGCTGGGTCGCCGTCACCGCCGCCAGCTGACCCGCCGACAACGCCGCCAGCTGAGTGGTCGCCAGCCGGGGCATCTGGGTGGTGGTGATGGCGGCCACCTGGGTCGGCGCCAGGGCCGCCAGCTGGGTAGTCGCCAGAACGCCGATGCCCGAGGCGGACAGACCGCCCACCTGGGTGGTGGTCAGCGCCGCCAGGGTGGTGCTGCTCAACCCCTTGACCTGGGTGGTGGTCAGGGAACCCAGCTGCGTGGTGCTGAGCGCCCCCAACTGGGTGGTGGTCATGGCGCCGAATTGGGAGGTGGTCAGGCCGGTAACCTGGGTATTGGTGAGAGCTCCCACCTGGGTGGCCGACAATACCGCGAATTGGGTGGTGGTCAGCCCGGCGATTTCCGTGGTGGTCAGACCCTTGACCTGCTGGGTGGTCAGCACCGCGATCTCGGCGGCCCCGAAGGAATCCAGCTGCGCCACCGACAGCACCGCCATCTGGGCGGCGGAAAATCCCATCTGGGTCGGGGTCAGCGCCGCGATCTGGCTGGTGGTCAGCGCCGCCGTCTGGGTGGTGCCCAACTGCCCCATCTGGGTCGACGACAGCACCCCGATCTCGGTCACCGTGAACGCCGCCACCTGGGCGGTGGACAACGCAGCCAAGCTGGTCGACGACAGCGCCTGCACCGCCGTGGTCGAAAGCCCCGCGATCTGCGTCACGGTGATATAGGAGACGGGCGAAACCAAAGCCTGACGAATCCCGCTGGGAGTTGGCGTAACCTTCACCCAATAGCAACCGCTGACCTCCTCATTGCGAACGAGGCGCTCTCCCAACTGAGCTACGGCCCCAAAAAGGGAAGCGCGATAATGTTCAAACTGCCTGGGCCTGTCAAGCGCTCTACCAGCGCATCTGCCCACCCAGGGGCTTGGATTTCTGCTGGCCCCGCTTGGTCACCAGAACCCAGTCGTTGAACTGCATGTAACGCGGCGCCAGGAACTGGTAGATATCGCGGATCTTATTGGTGTTCTCGTCGGACCGCACGATGAAGACCGTCTTCCAGATCTGAATGAAATCCTCCCAGGGCAGCAAGCGGCAGTGCAGCGCGTCGCGGACCTGGCGGATATAGCCGATCTGGTTGTCGATATTTTTCAGCATGGCCAGGATTTCGCCGGTCTGGGCGTCCACCTGGTCGAAATAGTCCTGGAAGACCTTCAAGGCCCGCTGGGCCAGGCGCCCCACCTGATCCGAGGTATCGATCATGGAGCGGTCGGCGCCGTAGATGCGGCGCAGGCCCTGCAGCTTCTCGTCGATCTTGATGACTTGGCCGAAGGTGTCGCGCAACGCTTCGATATAGGCCAATTCCTTGGCCAGGGTCTCGATGTAGCGGACCACCTCGTCGCGATTGTCGCGGCCCAGGCCCAGTTCCTCGGCGGCCTCGGTAAAGGCCAGCTGGACGTTCTTCTTGACCTGGGGGTCATCGGCCACCTGGGCCAGTTCGGTAACGCTGCTGATGACGTGCTCGTTGCCGGTCAGCCATGTCACCAGCTGCATGGTCAGGCGCTGATAGGCGATGCGGCGGTGCCGGTCCTGGGGCTCCCACGACGCTTCGCGGGTGGTGACTTCCTTGGGCAAAAGGTCACCCGGCCGCAAGCCCCTGACGAATTGCAGACCCTCGGCCACCTTGTCCAGCATCTTGAAATCGTGCTGGTCTTCCTTCATGCCGAATTCGCGCTTGATGCCGTCCAGGGACAGCACCGCCTCGTTGGTGGCGAGCTTGAGCACCGCCACCGGCTCGCCCGCATCGGTCACGCGAAAATAAAGATCCTCGAACGAGGAGAAGAACTTATGCTCGAACGTGATTTCACCTTCAAGCTCGCCCTTACCCTTGCCATCATCAGCCATGGTTTCAGTCCGCTTACCCCTGGGCGGCGCCCCCCAAGGCCACCGCCACCCCAAACGCCCTTCATCAGGCCTTAACAGTATGCCCAGCCTGGAGGCCTTGAACAAGGGGCCGCTGGAAACGGATTGAAACGACTAAAGACGACGACCGCCGGTCACTCGTCGGCATCGATGAACAGATGGCCGGGGCGCCCGTGGATATAGCCGTTGGCGAATTCGGCACCGGGATACAGCCGGGCAAGGCGGTCCTCGGCCTCCTGGGCCTCAACCCGGGCCGCCAGAACGTCGCGGAACAGGGCGGCCACCGCCACCATGTCGCAGGTCTGCGGCCACAGCCGGAAGCGGCTGACGCCGCGCCCGGCCAGACTCGCCACGTCGCCCAGCAGGTCCATGGCGTGGTAGGACATGGTCTGGGTGCCGTTGACCGCCAGGAAGGGCACCTCGTCCAGGGTCTCCACCGCCATGCCGTCAGGATCGTCGGCGCAGACGTACTGGCAGCCGTCCTTGGACAGGTTGCGGGCCCTGGCCGCATAGCAGCGCGCCGAAATGGCCAGGGGCAGACGGCCGAAGGCCTGAACCTCCACCTCCATGGAGGTGGCGGCGGTCAGGGTGGCGACAGCGTCGGCGGACAATTCCGCCGGCAGGCAGACGCGCACCGCCCCCATGGCCTGCAGCGCCCCCATCGTGCCCTCGTTGTAGACATTGAGCAGCGGCCCGGCCACGAACGGCCTGCCGCCCATCAGGGCCGCCACCGAAATGTCATTGGCTTCCACCAGCAGCCCGTCGACGGCGGCCAGATCACGGGCCTGGGTCAATTCCCGATCGCTCATGATCAAGGCGAGGGAGGACAGCACCACCTCCTTGCCGGCGGCGGTCAGACGCTCGATCACCTCGGGAATGAAGGGCTCGAAGAAGGGCGTGCGCTTGGAGCACACCACCTCGCCCACATGGACGCTATCCACATCGGCCTCGTCGGCCATGCGGAAATAGAAGTCGCGAAGAGCTTCCGGCTTCCAGTTGAACAGGACCGGGCCGAGGGTGAGCTTCGTGGGTGATGTCATCGCCAGGCTTTCTCGTAGGCGCCGGTAGTCTGCTTGCCGCCCTCGGTGATGCGGTCGAGATCGATGTCGGGCAACGGCCGCCCCTCCAGGACCGCGTCGATTCCGGCGCGGAAGGCCTGGACCACAGCGGCCACATAGGCGCGGCCGCGCTGGCGGCCCTCGATCTTGAAGGCGGTCACCCCCGCCTTGATCAGGTCGGGCAGCATGGACAGCGTATTGAGCGAGGTCGGCTCCTCGAACAGGTAGCTGGCCTTGTCATGGGCCATGAAACGGCCCTTGCACAAGGTGGGATAGCCGGCCGGTTCGTCGTGAGCGAATTTGTTGATGGTGAACCCACCCAACTCGGACGTGATGCCCTGGGGCGTCTCGGTATAGCGAACCTCGCCGGCCGGTGAGCATACCCCGTTCATGTTGGGCGACTGGCCAGTGACGTAGGAGGACAGCGCGCAACGGCCCTCGGCCATGACACACAGGCCGCCGAAGACGAAGACCTCGGTCTCGATGGGGGCGATGCGGGAATTGATCGCGGCGATTTCAGCCACGGTCAGCACGCGCGGTAATACCACCCGCCTCACTCCGAACCGCTCGGCGTAAAAGCGGATGGCGTCGGGATTGGAGGCGGCGGCCTGGACCGACAGGTGCAGGCGCAGCTCGGGATGGACCCGGTGGGCATGCTCGATCAGGCCGATATCGGCCAGGATGGCGGCATCGGCCTTGAGGCGGGCGGAATCGGCCACCGCCTGGTGCCAGATCTCCGGCTGGCCGGCGCGGGGAAAGGTATTGATGGCCACCAGCACCTTGGCGCCCTTGTCATGGGCATAGGCGATGCCCTCGGCCAGTTCCTTGCGGTTGAAGTTGAGGCCGGGGAAGTTGCGGGCATTGGTCTCGTCGCGAAACCCCACATAGACGCAATCGGCTCCGGCATCCACCGCGCTCTT
>JACQAD010000041.1 GCA_016195125.1 Magnetospirillum sp. | reverse complement strand
CTTCTCCAAGATGTACGCCCTGGGCGGCCTGCGCCTGGGCTGGGCCTATTGCCCGGAGAACGTGGCCGGCGTGCTCAACCGGGTGCGCAATCCCTTCAATGTCGGCGCCCCCGCCCTGGCCGCCGGTCTGGCCGCCTTCAACGACACCGCCTATGCCGAGCTGTGCAAGAGCCACAATGATTACTGGCTGCCCTGGCTGAGCGAGAAGATCGCCGCCCTGGGCCTTACCGTGATTCCCAGCGTCTGCAACTTCGTCCTGGTCCGCTTTGCCGCCACCCCCGGCAAGGACGCCGCCAGCGCCGACAAGTTCCTGCGCGCCAAGGGCATCATCGTGCGGGCCATGGGCGGCTATGGCCTGGGCGACAGCCTGCGCATCACCATCGGCACCGGCGAGGAGAACCAGCTGGTGGTCGACGCCCTGACCGAGTTCCTCAGGGCATGAGCGAGCAAGCGCCCGGAGCGAAGCGGAGGAGCCAAGTGAGCGGAGCGAACGCCCGGCGCCTGAGGGGCACATTATGACCCAGGCACCGCTGTTCGATACCGTCTGCTTCGTCGGCATCGGCCTGATCGGCTCGTCCCTGGCGCGGGCCATGCGCAAGCATGGTCTGGCCCGGCGGCTGGTGGCGCTCGATCCCAGCGAGAAGGCCTGCCAGACCGCCGTGGAGCTGGGCGTGGTCGATGCCGCCAGCGATAATCCCGCCGCCATGATCCCCGATTGCGATCTGGTGGTGGTGGGCGCGCCGGTGGGCGCCACCCAGGCGGTGGGCGAGGCCATCGGCCCGCATCTGACGCGCGGCACCATCGTGACCGATGTGGGCTCGGTCAAGCTGTCGGTGATCCGCGACCTGGGGCCGTTGCTGCCCGAAGGCGTCGAGCTGGTGCCCGGCCATCCCATCGCCGGGACCGAGCATTCCGGGCCGGAAAACGGCTTCGCCGAATTGTTCGAGGGCCGTTGGCACATCCTGACCCCGGTCACCGGCGGTGATCCCAAGGCGGTGGACCGGATCGCCGAGCTGTGGCGCCGTGTCGGCTCCATGGTCGAGATCATGGACCCCCACCATCATGACAAGGTGCTGGCCATCACCTCGCACCTGCCGCACCTCATCGCCTATACCATCGTGGGGACCGCCAACGACCTGGAAGGCCAGATGCAGCAGGAGGTGATCAAGTTCTCCGCCTCGGGCTTCCGCGACTTCACCCGCATCGCCGCCTCGGACCCGGTGATGTGGCGCGACGTCTTCCTCAACAACCGCGAGGCGGTTCTGGAAGTCATTCAGCGCTTCACCGAGGATCTGACGGCGTTGCAGCGGGCCATCCGCTGGGGTGAGGGCGAGGTGCTGCACAAGCGCTTCTCGGAAACCCGCACCATCCGCCGCGCCATCATCGACGCCAAGCAGGCCTAGAGTTATATTGGCCCTCGGGCGCCGGGCCTTGTCCGCAACACCTCACCTTCGGCTCGTCGGATCAGTTCCATGATCAGTCACATCACCGGCCTCGACCACGTCATCATCGCCGTGCGCGATCTGGAGCGGGCGGCTTCGGTGTTCCGCGCCCTGGGCTTCACCCTGGCCAGCCGGGGCGAGCATGCCGAGTGGGGAACCGCCAACACCTGCATCATGTTCGGCACCGATTATCTGGAATTGCTGGCGGCGGTGGGCGAAGGCGGCCCGGCCGAGCGGGTACGCGCCTTCACCGCGGATCACGAGGGCCTGATGGGGCTGGTCTGGGGCAGCACCGACGCCGCCGCCGACGCCGCCCGCCTGGGACTGGAGCCGCCGGGGGCGCTCAGCCGCAGCATCGACGGCGACATCGCCCATTTCGTCGCCGGCATCCTGCCCCCCGACACGACGCCGGGAATCGCCTCGTTCCTGTGCCAGCACCTGACCCCGGAGAAGCTGCGCCGCCCCGGCTGGACCGAGCACGCCAATGGAGCGCTGGAGGTGGTCTCGGTCACCGCCCTGATGGCCGAGCCGCTGGACCTGATGCCCTTCTGGGACCGCCTGATCGGCCCGGCGGCGTCCACCGCCACCGACGAGACCGTCACCGTGCACAGCCGTCACGGCATGGTCTTCCTGTGCCGTCCCGACGATCTGGGCCAATTGCACCCCGAAGCCGACGCGGACGAGCCCCCCGCCCCACCGGCCATGGTCGCCCTGACATTGCGGGTGGCCGATACCGATGCCGCCGCCGGATTGCTGCGGGCCAACGGCATCAGCTTCGACCGCGACCGCCAGGGCAGGATCACGATCCCGCCGGAAGAAGCCTGCGGCGTGATGATCGAATTAGTGCGCTGAGACGCGCCCTCTCCCTTGCGGGGAGAGGGCATCGGCCTCATACCCCAGCTGCGATGATCGAAACCGATCACCGCAGCGCCCTCATGCGGCGGGCGGGCGCCGGGCGCCCTTGCCTCCCGCGCCATAAGGCGCGCGGCCCCCCCTTGGGCCTATCCGACCTGCGATGAGATTCACTCAGCGCAGGTTGGTATTACAGCCCGTAGGCCTTGGCCATCTCGGCATCCTTGGCGGCGACGGCACGGGCCAGATCGACCATGACCTTGGCCTGCTTCCAGGTGGCGTCATCCTGCATCTTGCCGTCGATCATCACCGCGCCGGTGCCGTCCGGCATGGCGTCGAGGATCTTCTTGGCGAAGAGGACTTCATTGACCTCGGGGCTGAACACCTTCTTGGCGATGTCGATCTGCTTGGGGTGCAGCGACCAGCCGCCGGCACAGCCCAGCAGGAAGGCGTTGCGGAACTGGGCCTCGCAGGCGGCATCGTCGGAGAAATCGCCGAAGGGGCCGTAAAAGGCCTTGATCCCCGCCGACTGGCAGGCATCGACCATCTTGGCGACGGTGTAGTGCCACAGATCTTGCTGGAACAAGGTGCGGCCGGACCGGCCCTCGGCGGCGTCTTCCAGCACGCCGTAGAAGGGATGGCCGCCACCGACCCGGGTGGTCTTCATGCCGCGCGAGGCGGCAAGGTCGGCCGGGCCCAGGCTGATGCCGTGCATGCGGGGGCTGGCCTGGCAGATGGCGGCGACGTTCTCGACACCCAGGGCGGTCTCCAGGATGGCGTGGATCATGATCGGGCGGGTGACGCCGTTCCGGGCCTCCAACTGGGCCAGCAGCTGATCCAGGTAATGGATGTCCCAGGGGCCTTCCACCTTGGGCAGCATGACCACGTCGACCTTGTTGCCGGCCTCGCCGACGATGGCATTCATGTCGTCGAGGAACCACGGCGAGTTCAGGCAATTGACGCGGGTCCACAGGCCGGTCTCGGGATTGTCCCAGCCCTTGGCCACCTCGACGAAGCCGGCGCGGGCCGCGTCCTTGGCATCGGCGGGAATGGCGTCTTCCAGATTGCCCAGCAGGACATCGACGGTCTTGCCGATCTCGCCGGCCTTGGACCGCATCTTCTCCACATGGGGCGGGAAGAAGTGAATCATGCGCTCGAGGCGGACCGGCAGTTCGCGGTAAGGGGCAGGCGCGCCGATGGCGAGCGGCTCGAAGAACTTCCGGGGCGGCTTGGTGCTCATGGGACGCAATCCTCTTGCGACAAAATACGGTGGGCCGCAATAATGCTGCGTGATCTCGCACCGCACAAGGGAAAA
Organism: Magnetospirillum sp.; assembly: GCA_016195125.1. Classification (GTDB taxonomy): domain Bacteria; phylum Pseudomonadota; class Alphaproteobacteria; order Rhodospirillales; family Magnetospirillaceae; genus Phaeospirillum. The sequence goes on along the minus strand of JACQAD010000041.1, from coordinate 9,376 downwards.
GGCGCGCGGCCGCCGCCTTCTTCCTTCCAGCACCGCCGGGGCCGGGTTATAGTGCCCGCAATGAGAACCATTGGTGAACATATGCCCGTGATCTGTCGGGATTGCGGCAATCTGGACGAGGGCGGCGCCCCAACCTGCCCGGCCTGCGATGGAGCGCGCCTCATCCGCCATCCCGAGCTGCTGGATCTTTGCATCGCCCATATCGATTGCGATTCCTTCTATGCCTCGGTGGAGAAGCGCGACAATCCCTCCCTGGCGGACAAGCCGGTGATCGTCGGCCATCCCGGCGGGCGCGGCGTGGTCACCACCGCCTGCTACGTAGCGCGCAAGTTCGGGCCGCGCTCGGCCATGCCCATGTTCAAGGCCCTGGAACTGTGCCCCCACGCCGTGGTCATTCCTCCCGACATCGCCAAGTACAAGCGGGTCAGCGCCGATATCCGCGCCCTGTTCGCCAAGGCCTCGCCCCTGGTCGAGCCCCTCTCCCTGGACGAAGCCTATCTGGATCTTTCGCCGGGGGTGCGGCTGGTGGACCGGCCGCCCGCCGTGCTGCTGGCCCGGCTGGCCCGCGCCATCCATACCCGTATCGGCATCACCGTCTCGGTGGGTCTCAGCTACAACAAATTCCTGGCCAAGATGGCCTCGGACTTCAACAAGCCCCATGGCTTCTCGGTGGTCGGCCGCGCCGAGGCCAAGAGTATCCTCGCCCCGCTGCCGGTTCGCGCCCTGTGGGGCATCGGCGAGGCCACGGCCCGGCGCATGGCCGAGCAGGGAATCACCACAATCGCCCAGCTTCAGGCCCTGCCCGAGGCCGAGCTGGTGGCGCGCTGGGGCAAGTTCGGCCGCCAGCTGGCCGGGCTGGTCCATGGCATCGACCCTCGCCGTATCAATCCCGACCGCCCGGCCAAGAGCGTGTCCACCGAAACCACCTTCGCCCGCGACATCCGGGATGCCACCGCCCTGGCCGCCGCGCTCCTCCCCCTGGCCGAGGGCGTGGCGCGCCGCCTGGACCGCCAGAATCTGGCCGGCCGCACGGTGGTGCTCAAGCTCAAGACCGGCGACTTCCAGCTCATCACCCGCCATCAGCGCCTGACCGACCCGACCCGGCGCGCCGACATCATTGCCCAGGCCGGACTGGCCCTGCTGGACAAGCTGGCCGACGGCCGCGCCTTCCGCCTGATCGGCATCGGCATCACCGATCTGTGCCCGCCGGACGAGGCCGATCCCCCCGATCTGTTCGGCCGCTGAGCCTGCCCGGAAACTGCATTGGGTGGCGTCTTGGCCCTCGACTTTTACCATCCTTCCCGTGTAAAGGGATGCTCGGGACGGGAAGGTACAGTTGGGACACGACGAAGAATGATCAGCGCCGATCTGTGCGCTCGGGGAGTGGCGGCTCGGCCCGCCGGCGCCCTATGAGCCTGTTTTCGCGACGTAAGGACCCGCCATGTCCGCCTCGTCGACCAGACCTCCGGCCGCACCATGACCGTGGCGGCGACCATGCTGCTCGACCCGGAATGCTTCAAGCGGGTGGTCAAGCCGGCGGCGTGAGCCGCCTTCATGCCCCCGGACGGCAACAGCGTCGCCTTTGGGATTACCGCCGGAGGCGGGGTGGGATTGCCGCAGTCCTTTGGCCTGCGTCGTTCGGGCGCGGGTTATGTCCGCGCCCTCACCGAACCCGGCGGGGCGTTCACCAGACCCCACACCACTTCAAACAAAAACGGCCACCGCAGGGGTGGCCGTTTTTGTTTGAATGGCGGAGGAAACCGTCGGGGTCCGCAACCCGCTTTGCAGGGGTTGCGGAACAAAGGTTAGGGGATCACGCCGCTATCAGCGCGGCGCGATCACCATCACCATCTGACGGCCTTCCATCTTGGGAAGCTGCTCGACCTTGCCCAGGGTCTCCAGGTCATCCCTGACCTTCTCGAGCACGATCATGCCTAGATCCTGGTGAGCCAGTTCACGGCCGCGGAAGCGCAGCGTGACCTTGACCTTATCGCCTTCCTCGAGGAACTTCTTCATGCTCCGCATCTTGACGTCATAGTCATGGTCATCGATGTTCGGGCGGAGCTTGATCTCCTTGACCTCGATCACCTTCTGCTTCTTGCGGGCGGCGTTCTTTTTCTTCTGGTCCTCGTACTTAAACTTTCCGAAGTCCAGAATCTTACAGACCGGCGGGTCGGCGTTGGGCGAGACCTCGACCAGATCGAGCCCGGCTTCCTCAGCCATGGTCAGACCCTCACGCAGGGTCACGACTCCGATCATTTCTCCATCGGCGCCCACCAGGCGGATGGAACGCACATCGATCTCGCGGTTGACGCGCGGCCCATCATTCTTGGGCGGCGTCTGCATCGGGGGCCTAGCTATTGAACAATCTCCATCGTTTAAAGTACACCGACGGGCCCGGGCGCTGGTTCTGCGAGCCGGACCATCGGTAGAATGCAGGCCGTTCCGTCATGCTGGCGGACGGGCCTCGGCCGCAAGTGTAGCGACTGCTTGATCCAGCGCAACAATTTCTTGGTCCTGACTACCCAGGCGGCGGATGGCGACCGAGCGCTGCTCGGCCTCGCGCTTGCCGACGACCAGCATCACCGGCACCTTGGCCACCGAGTGTTCGCGGACCTTGTAGTTGATCTTTTCGTTGCGCAAGTCCATCTCGACCCGAATCCCGGCCGCCTTCAATGCCGCTTCGACCTCACGGGCGAAATCGTCGGCTTCGGAGACGATGGTGGCGACCACCACCTGGACCGGAGCCAGCCATACCGGGAAGCGGCCGGCGAAATTCTCGATCAGGATGCCGAGGAAGCGCTCGAACGAGCCCAGGATGGCACGGTGCAGCATGACCGGGCGCTTGCGAGTCCCGTCCTCGGCCACGTAGGAAGCATCCAGCCGCTCGGGCAGGACGAAGTCCACCTGCAGCGTGCCGCACTGCCAGTCGCGGCCGATGGCGTCGCGCAGGACGAATTCCAGCTTGGGGCCATAGAAGGCGCCCTCGCCCGGATTGAGGATGGTTTCCAGCCCGGCGGCCTTGGAGGCCTCGAGCAGGGCGGATTCGGCCTTGTCCCAGGTCTCGTCGGAACCGGCGCGCTTGGCCGGGCGATCCGAGAACTTGACGCGGACATCGGTGAAGCCGAAATCGGTGTAGACCTCCTTCAGCAACTGGCAGAAGGCGATGGTCTCCGAGGTGATCTGGTCCTCGGTGCAGAAGATATGGGCGTCGTCCTGGGTAAAGGCGCGCACCCGCATGATGCCGTGCAGCGCCCCCGACGGTTCGTAGCGGTGGCACGAGCCGAACTCGGCCATGCGCAGCGGCAGGTCGCGGTAGCTCTTGATGCCCTGGCGAAAGATCTGGACGTGGCAGGGGCAGTTCATGGGCTTGACCGCCAGATGCCGCTCGTCCTGCGTCCTGATGGTGAACATGGATTCCGAGAACTTGTCGGCGTGGCCCGAGGCCTCCCACAGGGAGAAATCCACCAGTTGCGGCGTCTTCACTTCCTGATAGTCGTTGGCCTCGAGGCGGCGGCGCATATAGGCCTCGACGGCCCGGTAGAGGGTCCAGCCCTTCTTGTGCCAAAACACCGAACCGGCCGCCTCTTCCTGCTGATGGAACAGCTCCATCTCGCGGCCCAGGCGGCGGTGATCGCGCTTTTCCGCCTCTTCCAGCATATGGAGATAGGCTTCCAGTTCCTTCTTGTCGAACCAGGCGGTGCCGTAGATGCGCTGCAGCATCTCGTTCCTGGAATCGCCGCGCCAATAGGCGCCGGCCAGCTTCATCAGCTTGAAGGCCTTGCCCAGCTTGCCGGTGGACGGCAGATGCGGGCCGCGGCACAGGTCGATGAAGGCACCCTGGCGGTACAGGCCGATCTTCTGGTCGGCGGGGATCGAGGCGATGATCTCGGCCTTATATTTCTCGCCCGCCTCCAGGAAGAACTGGACCGCCGCGTCGCGGTCCCATTCCTCGCGGGTGATGACCTCGTCGCGATCGACGATCTCGGCCATGCGCTTTTCGATCTTCTCCAGATCCTCGGGACCGAACGGCGTCGGACGGGCGAAATCGTAGTAAAAGCCGTTCTCGATAGAGGGACCGATGGTCACCTGGGTCTCGGGATACAGTTCCTTGACCGCCTCGGCCATGACGTGGGCGGCGTCGTGACGCAACAGTTCCAGCGCGTCGGGACCGCTCTTGGAAGTGATAATGGAGAGGTTGACGTCACGCTCGATCAGCGTCGCCAGATCCTTCATCTCGCCGTCGATAGTGATGGCCAGCGCCGCCTTGGCCAGACCGGGGCCGATATCCTTGGCCACGTCCAGCCCCGTCACCGGGTGATCGAATTGGCGGACCTTGCCGTCGGGCAGGGTGATGGCGACCATGACACTCTCTTTCGCGATCGGGAACAAACAGGGGGAGGGAGTCTAAGGACAAACGCGCCCGAGTCAAGGCGCAGGCAGCAATCCCGTCAAAGCCGCCTCGACCTCGGCCTCACCCAGCTCGGCCAGCGAGGGGCGGCGCAGCACCGTGACGTTGCCGCGCGGCGCGCACAGGGCCGGATCGGATTCCGAAGAGAACAGCAGGACCGACGGGCAGCCGCCGGCGGCGATCAGGTGCATGGGGCCGGTATCGTTGCCCAAGGCCGCCTCGGCCCGGCGGGCCAGGGCGATGATATCGGCGAACCCGGTCTGTCCCGACAAGTCGACCGCCTGCGGGCAGGCGGCCCGGATCGCCTCGATCTCGGCCTGCTCCTTATGGGTGCCCAGCAGTACCGGCGTCATGCCCCGTCTCGCCAGATCACAGGCCAGGGCGGCGAAACGCTCCACCGGCCAGCGCTTGGCCGGGCGATGGGGGGCGCCACCCGGACACAGCAGCACGAACGGCGTCGCCAGGGCAAAGCGTCCCGGCGCCGCCTCGGCCCAGGCCAGGTCGGGCGGCGGCACCTGGGGGATACCGGCCACGGCCAGTTGCTCGCGCTGGCGTTCGATGGTGTGCATGAAATCGCGCCGGGGATTGGCATGGGGATGCGAACAGCCCCTGGCGATACCCGACCATTCCACCTCGCGCCCCAGCAGGCGGAAATACCCGGACGAGCGATCCGAGGTCTGCAGATCGTAGACCCGGCTGAACTGACCGCTCCGCAACTTCGAGCGCAGGGCCAGAATCTTGTCCAGACGCCACAGCGGCGGCTTGTCGTCGATCCAGACCTCGTCGAAATAGGGGCTGGCCCGGCCCAGCTCGGCAAAGGGCCTGGTGGTCAGCAGGGTGATATGGGCGCGGGGATGATGGGCGCGGATGGCGGCGAACGGCCCCATGGCCTGCACGAAATCCCCTAGGGCGCCCAGCTTGATGACCAGAATATTGGTGGGAGGGATCATGTCAGCCCCCTCAGGCGCCGGGCGCGCGCCTCCGCGCGCTGGGCTCCTCCGCTACGCTCCGGGTCGCTCAACGCTCCCGCGCTCGGGCAAGCCTCGCTCATCAGCCCCCTCAAACGCCGGGCGGCGGAGCCGCGGCATCCAGGATCTCGCGATAGATCCCGAGGGTGCGGGCGCACATGGCTTCCTTGGAGAAATTGGTCCTCACGAAGTCCATGGCGTCAGCGGCCATGAGGTCGCGCTCCTCGGTGGACAGGGCGAGGAAGCGGTCCAGGGCCTGGGCCAAGGCCTGGGCGTCGCCGGGAGGCGTCAGCCAGCCGGTGCGGCCGGGCAGCACCGTCTCGTCGGTGGCGCCGTGGGCGGTGGCGATCACCGGACGGCCCATGGCCTGGCCCTCGACGGCGATGCGGCCGAAGGCTTCCGGGTCGGTGGAGGCCGAGACCACCACATCGGTCAGCATGTAGGCGGCGGGCATGTCGTTGCACTCGTCGGCCAGATGGACCACGTCCACCAGATCGCGGCTCTTGACCAGCTCCACCAGCTCTTCCCGATAGCCGGTGCGGCCCTGGTCCGAGCCCACCAGCAGGCAGCGGACGTCGTGGCGGCCCAGCAGGGCCAGGGCCTCGATCAGCACCGCCTGCCCCTTCCAGCGGGTCAGCCTTCCCGGCAGCATGATCACCTGATAGCCGTCGGGCAGGCGCCATTTCTGGGCCAGCTGGATGATGCGCTCGGGACTGACCTTGGCCGGGTCGAAGCGCGACAGGTCGATGCCGCGATGGACGACGCGCAGGCGCTGAGGGTCGAGGCCATAGACCCGCCGGGCGTGCTCGGAAATGAATTCCGAGATGGCGATGACCCGTTCGCCCCTGGTCATGATGGCGTTGTAGCGCTGCTTGAGGCCGAACCAGCCCAGATTATAGGTGCCATGGAAGGTGGTGACGAAGTGCCGCCCGGTACGTTCGGCGGCCATCCAGGCACTCCAGGCCGGAGCGCGCGAGCGGGCATGGACGATATCGACGTTGTTGGCGACGATGATCTCGGCCAGCTTGTCGGCATTGGCGCGGATGGTCAGCGGGTTCTTGCTGGCCACGGGCAGGGTGATGTGCTCGGCGCCGACCCGGGTCAACTCCCGGACCATGGGACCGCCCTCGGAGACCACGATGGCCTTCCACCCGGCCTCGGCCAGGGCCACCGCCATGTCGACGGTGCCGCGCTCGACCCCGCCGGTGACCAGGGCGGGCAGCACCTGCATCACGACTGGTTGACGAGCGGCCTCTAAAGGCGCTTCGATGGGGGCAACATGATCCATGCTAATCCGAACAGCGATGACTGAAATAACGAGTGACGGACTTTCCTCCGTCGGGGGCGGGATATTATCACGCCCGGACGGCGCGACAATCGCTTACCGCAAGCTGGAAGGCAAGACTCCCACGCTGGTGTTTCTGCACGGCTACCATTCGGACATGGAAGGCACCAAGGCCCTGGCCCTGGAATCCATGTGCCGCCAAGACGGCCGCGCCTTCCTGCGCTTCGATTATTTCGGCCACGGCCAATCCTCGGGCGACGTGCTGCACGGCACGATCGGCCGCTGGGCCGCCGATGCGGTGGCGGTGATCGATGAGCTGACCCAAGGCCCCATCGTGCTGGTGGGGTCAAGCCTGGGCGGCTGGATTTCCCTGCTGACCGCCCTGGAGCGGCGTGACCGCGTCGCCGGATTGGTAGGTGTCGCCGCCGCACCGGATTTCACCGAAGACCTGATGTGGCAGGACTTCACCTTCGAGCAGCGCCGCACCCTGATGGAGACCGGCGAGCTGGAATTGGCCAATTGCTATGATCCCGACCAGCCCTGGCGCATCCACCGCTCGCTGATCGAGGACGGACGCAATCATCTGCTGCTGCGCGACATCATCCAGCTGCACTGCCCGATCCGCCTGATCCACGGCCAGAAGGACGAGGACGTGCCCTGGCGCACCGCATTGCAATTGGCCGATTGCCTGGCCTCGGAGCAGGCGGAAGTCATTCTGGTCAAGGATGGCGATCACCGGCTGTCTCGGGATGGCGACCTCAGGCGCCTGTGCGACGTGGTCTCCAGCCTGCTGGACACCATCTGCAAGACATAGGGCAAAGACACTAGTTCCGCCGCCGCGACAAGCCGGATACAATCATCCGATCACCTGTGCGGATTCTCCATGCCTCGCCTTCCTGCCTTCGCCGCTCTCTGCCTGGCTCTCGGCGGCTGTTCCCTGGTCAGCCCCGACAAGACGGCCGATGAATTGCGCGCCAATGCCGACCGCCATGTCAGCCAGCGCATCGCGCTTTCCCCGACCAATGCCTGCGCCAAAGTGGCCCGGATGCTGTCGTGGTGCGCCAGGGGCCCCAATTACCATTACCGCTGCTCCACGATTCCCAATGGCAGCCGTTCGGAACTGACCGGAGTGCTGGAAGCGGTCTACCGCAGCGAGGTCTTCCTGGTGGTGGATTTCGTCAAGGCCGGTTCCGACACCGACATGATCATCCACCAGCGCGAAAGCATGCTGATCTACGACTACCCGCCCATGATCGAGACGTATCTGAGCGGCAAGCTGGATTGCCAGCCGGGCTGACGGCGCGGCAGCGTTCGGCCGCCGCCACGCCGCCTTGATCAATAGCGCTTATAGGACAGGAATTTGCCTGACATGGCGATCTTGACCCGATCGCCCTTGGGATCGGGCTGGCGGTCCATGGTCATGTCGAAATCAATGGCCGACATGATGCCGTCGCCGAATTCCTCCTGGATCAGCTCCTTGAAGGTAGTGCCATAGACCATCACCAGCTCGTAGAACCGATAGATCAGCGGGTCGGTGGGGGGCATGGCCGGGATCGACCCGCGATAGGGAATCTCGGCCAGCAGCAAGGCCGCCTCGGCCGGCAGGCCCAATGCCGCCACCGCCGCTTCGGCTTCGGGCTTTTCCAAGGTCATCTGACCCAGCAGGGCACAGGTGATCACGATGGGCGACACGTCGGGATTGATGATTGCCGCCAGCTCCTTCCAGGTCTTGCCGCTGTTGCGCTTGGCGTCGCGAATCATCTGGGTGACGTCATCACGGGTCATGAATTCGATCCTTTCGGCTGAACAGGCTTGGCTATCCGCTGCAAGGCCTGGGCCAGCCCCTCGGTTCCCGCTCGGCCGGCGCCCGGCGAATGACCTCATTTTAATCATGTATGCCAAATGCCGATATTTTAGGCAGATGCCCCTGCGTTAAGCACACCTGTCCCGCCCTCATTTTCACCATGCCGGGATTCCCGTGGTTTGCCCCATTGGCACGTTAGATGCAAATGGAGGGCATATTTGAGCGATCGCCATCGCTCTCGCCAATGACGGCCAGCAGACCAAAGGGGATCTCTCATGGCTTATCTCGTCCCCTCCGAATTCGTGACCAAGATGGTCGATGCCGGAGAATCCAAGATCTACATGTCCACCCGCGACACGGTGATCCGCGCGTTCATGGCCGGCGCCATCCTGGCCCTGGCCGCCTGGTTCGCGGTGACGGTCAGCGTCCAGACCGGCACGCCCATCGTCGGCGCCATTCTGTTCCCGGTCGGATTTTCCATGCTCTACCTGCTGGGCTTCGACCTGCTGACCGGCGTGTTCGTGCTGACCCCCCTGGCCCTGATCGACAAGCGGCCGGGCGTGACCATCTCCGGCATCCTGCGCAATTGGGGACTGGTCTTCGTGGGCAATTTCGGCGGCGCCCTCACCGTGGCGTTCATGGCCAGCATGGTCTCGACCTACGGCTTTTCCATCGCCCCCGACAAGGTCGGCGGCGTCATCGCCGGGATCGGCGTCAAGCGCACCCTGGGCTACGCCGAATACGGCGTCGCCGGTATGCTGACCTTGTTCATCCGCGGCATGCTGTGCAATTGGATGGTCTCCACCGGCGTGGTCGGCGCCATGATCTCCACCTCGGTCAGCGGCAAGGTCATCGCCATGTGGATGCCGATCATGCTGTTCTTCGGCATGGCCTTCGAGCATTCCATC
>JACQAD010000238.1 GCA_016195125.1 Magnetospirillum sp. | reverse complement strand
GTCTTCACCTCGCTGTGGGGCTGGACGGTGGAGCGTGTCGCCTACCGCCCTCTGCGCAAGGCGCCCCGGCTGGCGCCGCTGATCTCGGCCATCGGTGTCTCCATCGTCTTGCAGAATTTCACCCAACTGGCTCAGGGCGCCCGGGTCAAGCCGCTGCCGCCGGTGTTCAAAGGCGGCATCACCCTGATGGAAAGCCCCGACTTCACGGTCTCGCTGTCCTGGCTGCAGATGGTGATTTTCGCCCTCACCCTGGCGCTGATGGCCGGGTTCACCTGGGTCATCACCCGCACCTCCCTGGGCCGGGCCCAGCGCGCCTGTGAGCAGGACATGAAGATGGCGTCGCTGCTGGGCATCGACGTGGACCGCATCGTCTCTCTGACCTTCGTCATGGGTGCCGCCCTGGCCGCCGTCGCCGGGTTGATGGTGACGCTCTATTACGGCGTCATCGACTTCTACATCGGCTTCCTGGCCGGCATCAAAGCCTTCACCGCCGCGGTTCTCGGCGGCATCGGCTCGCTGCCCGGCGCCATGCTGGGTGGCCTTGCCATCGGCCTGATCGAGGCGTTCTGGTCGGGCTATTTCTCCATCGAGTACAAGGATGTCGCCAGTTTCGGCGTGCTGGTGATGGTGCTTTTGTTCCGTCCCACCGGCCTTTTGGGCCGGCCGGACGTGGAGAAGATCTGATATGAAGCGTCGCCTGCTCGACGCCACCCTGGCCGCGCTGGTGGCTGGCTTGCTGGCCGTGCCCATGCTGGGCTTCCGCCTGGTGGACAGCGCCACCGGCCTGTCCCTGTCGGGACGGCCCGAACTGGTGGCCTGGGCGGCGGCTCTGGTCTTCGCGGGCCGGCTGGGCCTTGGATTTCTGCGCCCTGCCTTCGCCGCGCTCAGCCTTCCCGCCCTGCCGGCCCCTCCAGGCAATCTGCGCTCCATCGCCGGCTGGGCCTTGACCCTGTTCGCTCTGGTGCTTCCCTTCCTGCCCTTCGCCGACCGTAATCTGGTGGACAAGGCCACCCTGGTCCTCATCTACGTGATGCTGGGCTGGGGGTTGAACATCGTGGTCGGGCTGGCCGGTCTGCTGGATCTGGGCTTTGTCGCCTTTTACGCCGTCGGCGCCTATTCCTACGCCTTGCTGTCCCAGACCTTCGGCCTGTCGTTCTGGGTCTGCCTGCCCCTGGCCGGGCTGCTGTCGGCCAGTTTCGGCATCGCGCTGGGCTTTCCGGTACTGCGCCTGCGCGGCGATTACCTGGCCATCGTCACCCTGGGCTTCGGCGAGATCATTCGGGTGATCCTGCAGAACTGGCAGAACGTCACCGGCGGCCCCAACGGCATTTCCGGCATCGAGCGCCCCTCGCTGTTCGGCCTGTCGTTCAAGATGGTCCCGCCCGAGGGTCACCAGACCTTCGCCGGGTTCTTCGGCCTCGACTTCTCCGCCGACCACCGGGTGATCTTCCTGTATTTCCTCATCCTGGCCTTGGCGCTGCTGACCAATCTGTTCACGCTGCGCATCCGCCGCCTGCCCATCGGCCGGGCCTGGGAGGCGTTGCGGGAGGACGAGATCGCCTGCCGTTCGCTCGGCATCAATCCCACCCTGGTCAAGCTGTCGGCCTTCGCCATCGGCGCCATGTTCGCCGGCTTCGCCGGCTCCTTCTTCGCCACCCGCCAGGGTTTCATCAGCCCGGAAAGCTTCACCTTCATCGAATCGGCGGTGATTCTGGCCATTGTCGTGTTGGGCGGCATGGGCAGCCAGATCGGCATCGTCCTGGCCGCCCTGCTGCTGATTGGCCTGCCAGAATGGTTCCGCGAGCTGCAGCAATTCCGCATGCTGGCCTTCGGTGGCGCCATGGTGCTGATCATGCTGTGGAAGCCCAGCGGCCTGCTCTCGAACCGCGAGCCCACCATCCGGCTGGGAGGCAGGGCATGACCGCCCCTCTTCTCCAAGTCGAACACGTCACCATGCGCTTCGGCGGCCTGTTCGCCGTCAATGATCTGTCATTTACGGCGCAGCCGCGGCAGATCACCGCGATCATCGGCCCCAACGGCGCCGGCAAGACCACCTTGTTCAACTGCATCACCGGATTCTACAAGCCGCAGGTGGGGCGTCTGAGCCTTCGCCATCCCCGGGGCGAGATGCTGCTGGAGCGCCTGGACGACCACGCCATCGCGCGTACGGCCGGGGTGGCGCGCACCTTCCAGAATATCCGCCTGTTCGCCAGGATGAGCGTGCTGGAGAATTTGATCGTCGCCCAGCATACGGTGCTGATGCGCGCCTCGGCCTTCTCCCTGGCCGGACTGCTGGGCCTGGGCCGCTATGCCAGGGCGGAGAAGGCGGCGGTGGACAAGGCGCGGCACTGGCTGGACCAGATCGGCCTCGCCGATCTGGCCGACGAGGAAGCCGGCAGCCTGCCCTACGGCCATCAGCGCCGCCTGGAGATCGCCAGGGCCATGTGCACCGATCCGGTGCTGCTGTGCCTGGACGAGCCCGCCGCCGGCCTCAATCCCCGCGAATCCGCCGAGCTCAACCGCCTGCTGCTCCATATCAGGGACGAGAACGGCATCGGTCTGCTGCTGATCGAGCACGACATGAGCGTGGTGATGGGCATTTCCGACCATATCGTGGTGCTTGATTACGGCAAGAAGATCGCCGAGGGCAATCCCGCCGAGATCAGGAACAATCCGGCGGTGATCCGCGCCTATCTGGGCGAACCCGACGAAGCGGAGGCCGGGTGATGCTGCGCGTCGAAGGCCTGCACTCGGGATATGGCCGCATCCAGGCCCTGCACGGGGTGGACATCTCGGTGGCCGAGGGCGAGATCGTCGCTCTGGTGGGCGCCAACGGCGCCGGCAAGACCACCCTGCTGATGACCATCTGCGGCAATCCCAGGGCCAGCGCCGGGCGGGTGCTGCTGGGCGGCGAGGACATCACCACTCTTCCCACCCACCACATCATGCGGCGCGGGCTGGCCCATTCGCCCGAAGGACGGCGCATCTTCGCGCGCATGAGCGTGCTCGAGAACCTGCAGATGGGCGCCGCCCTGGGCGATCCCGCCCATTTCGCCGGCGACCTGGACAAGGTGCTGGAGCTGTTCCCCCGCCTCAAGGAACGCCTGGCCCAGCGCGGCGGCACCCTGTCGGGCGGCGAGCAACAGATGCTGGCCATCGGCCGCGCCCTGATGAGCCGACCCAAGGTGCTGCTGCTGGACGAACCCTCCCTGGGACTGGCCCCCCTGGTGGTCCGCCAGATCTTCGAGATCGTGGCCGCGATCAACCGCGACCAGGGCGTCACCGTCTTCCTGGTGGAGCAGAACGCCTTCCATGCCCTGAAGCTGGCCCATCGCGGCTATGTCATGGTCAACGGCCGCGTCACCATGACCGGCAGCGGCGCCGATTTGCTGGCCAACCCGGAGATCCGCGCCCAATACCTGGACGGAGGCGCCCCATGATCACCTCGCCTGCCGTCTTCCTCGGCCTGACCGTGCTGTTGTTCGGGGCCTGCGCCTATATGACCGGCCAGGCCCTGGCCGCCACCTGGCGGCCGTGGCGGCATTGCATCGCCTATGGACTGATGCTGGGTGCCGCCGACCGCTTCCTGGGCTACGCCCTGTTCGGGGGCGAGTTGCTGTCCTTCGCCGGATGGACGTTGGACAGCGCGGTCTTGCTGGCGGTGGGCCTGCTGGCCTGGCGCCTGACCCTGACCCGGCGCATGACCGACCAGTATCCCTGGCTTTACGTCCGCACCGGGCCCTTCACCTGGCGGCAACTTTAGCCCTTGGCCAAGGCCTGAGAGACCACCATACGCACCCAGGCGGCGCGGGACAGACCCAAAGCCGCGGCCCGGGCGTCGATCTGGGGAAGCTGGGAATCCTCGAAGCGGATGATCACTGCTTCCTTGTTCCGCTTCTTCTCCTTCTTGCCCTTCTTCTTGTCCTTCTTATCCTTCTTGTGGCCCTTGGCCTCGGGCGGCGGAACCGCAACCGGCGCGGGCGCAATGGCCACGACGGCGGGCTTGGTCACGGCCGGCTTCTTCGCCGCGGCGGGCTTCTTGACCGCAGCCGTCTTGGCCGGGGCGGCGGGCTTGACGGCAGTGGGCTTCTTGGCGGCGGCAGGCTTGGCGGAAGCGGCGGGAGCCGCAGGCTTCTTGGCATCGGTCATTGCGGGCGAACCCCTGAAATTTGATGATCGGACAAGATATATCGTAGCGATATCGCTATTCAAGCAATTCCATTTGCCCTGCTTTCGGGCGTGGCGACCGGGGGCAGGCCTGCTAAACTGTGCGCCATCATCCAATTCCCAGGGAGGAGCCGAACATGAGCAGGACTGGAATCGCGGGGCTTGCTATCGCCACCATCATGCTGGCCGGAGGGGCAGCCAGGGCGGATATCACCATCGGTATCGCCGGCCCCATGACCGGCTCCAAGGCGACGTTCGGTGAACAGTTCAAGCGCGGCTCCACCAAGGCGGTCGAAGACATCAACGCCAAGGGCGGCGTGCTGGGCCAGAAGCTGGTCCTGGTGACCGGCGACGATGCCTGCGACCCCAAGCAGGCGGTGGCCGTCGCCAATGAAATGGCCGCCAAGAAAGTGCCGTTCGTGGCCGGGCATTTCTGCTCGGGCTCGTCCATCCCCGCCTCCGAGGTTTATGCCGAGACCGGCATCCTGGAGATCACCCCCGCCTCGACCAATCCCAAGTTCACCGAGCGCGGCCTGCCCAACATCTTCCGCACCTGCGGTCGCGACGACCAGCAGGGCAAGACCGCCGCCGATTACATCGCCACCAAGTTCAAGGGCAAGGTCGTGGCCATCGTCCACGACAAATCGGCCTACGGCATGGGCCTGGCCGACCAGACCCGCGAGGCCCTGGCCAAGCAGGGCATCAAGGATTCCCTGTACGAGGCCATTACCACCGGCGAGAAGGACTATTCCGCCCTGGTGACCAAGCTGAAGCAGGTCAAGGCCGACATCCTGTTCTTCGGCGGCTACCACGCCGAGGCCGGGCTGATCGTCCGTCAGTTGCGCGACCAGGGCATGCAGACCCGCCTGATGGGCGGCGACGCCCTGATGACCGAGGAATATTGGGCCATCACCGGCCCGGCCGGCGAGGGCACACTGACCACCTTCAGCCCCGACCCGGCCAAGAATCCCGGCAACACCGAGCTGGTGAAGTATTTCCGCGCCCAGAAATACGAGCCCGAGGGTTACACGCTCTACACCTACGGCACCATCCAGGCCTGGGCCCAGGCCGCCGAAAAGGCCAAATCCACCGATTGGAAGAAGGTGGCTGCGGTTCTGAAATCGGAAAAATTCGACACGGTGCTGGGCAAGATCGGCTTCGATTCCAAGGGTGACGTCGCCGCTCCCGGCTACGTCATGTATGTTTGGAAGGGCGGCAAATACGATTACGCGGATTGACGCATCCAAACACCGGCAGTACCAAGAAGATGGGCCGGGAGCCCGGCCCATCCAGGGGGAGAACCAAAAATGCCTTTGTCCGATTGCATCGATGCCTGTGAACTGGCCCATCGGGCCTGCACCGAATCCGTGATCCATGGGATTCAGCAAGGCGGTCCCGCCGCCGAGTGGGAGCTGGTACAGCTGCTGCTCGATTGCGCCGACATCAATGAAACCGCCGCCGACTTCATGCTGCGCTCGTCGCGGATGCATCACCTGACCTGTCAGGTGGCCGCCGAGGTCAGCGACAAATGTGCCAGCGCCTGCGAGAAGCTGGCCAAGACCGACGTGCGGCTCAAGGAATGCGCCGAGGCTTGCCGCCGCGCCGCCACCGCCTGCCGCAAGACCATCAAGAACTGATCGGAGTTCCCAAGTGACGGACGAGACCCGCATCGTTGGTAACCTGCCCAACCTTCGCCTGGAGATCGTCCATCGCCAGGATGCGGACGGCATGGCCGAGCATGTGACCCTTCACATGACCGCCACGCCGTCCTTCCAGGCCGCGGAATCCCTGTTGATGGGGCTCGACCTGTCCCAGGCCGCCTGGATTCTCTCCATCTTCGCCCTGATGGGCGCGGCGGCGGGCGCCGGCATGGGCACCATGGTCACGCGCCTGGGGTCGCGCCGCCTGCTGCCGGTGGGCCTCGCCATCCTTGCCTTTGGCAGCCTGATGGGCGGAACCATTCCCGGATTTCCCGGCCTGCTGACCAGCCGGGTGGTGGAGGGTATTGGCTATATGCTGGTGGTCATCTCCGCCCCGGCGCTGATCACCTTGCTGACCGTTCCGGCCCAGCGCCAGATGGCCTTCGGCCTGTGGGGTGCCTTCATGCCCTTCGGCATGGCGGTCTCCATGGCGGCGGCTCCCGTCCTGCCGCTTCTCGGCTGGCGGGGTCTGTGGCTGGGCATGGCGGTGCTGCTCAGCCTTTACGCCGTGCTGGTGCATCTCCGCATGCCCAGACCGCCGCGCCCGCCGCGCCCTATCGACAGCCATGTGCTGATCGACGTGGCCGATACCCTGAAGGCGCCGGGGCCATTGTTGCTGGCCGCGACGTTCATTCCCTATTCCGCCACCTATGCCGCCCTCACCGGCTTCCTGCCCACCCTGCTGATCGAGCGCATGGGGGTCACCCCCGGCACCGCCGGCGTGATGGCCGCCCTGGTGGCGGGCGTCAACATCATCGGCAATGTCGCCTCCGGCCCCGCCCTGAAGCTGGGCCTGCCCCGGCGCAAGGTGATGGCCGCCGCCTTCGGAATCATGGCGTTGGGCTGCCTCGGCATCTTTCAGTCCTGGACGCCGCCGGCCCTGGCCTACGGCCTGTGCCTGCTGGTCACCGCCTGCGCCGGCCTGCTGCCCGGCTGCATCCTGGGTGCGGCATCCATCTACGCGCCGCGCCTGCCTCTGGTCCCGGTCACCCTGGGGCTGTTCATGCAGGGCAGCAATTGGGGGCAATTGCTGGGGCCGGTGGTGGTGGGAGCCGCCGTCTCGGCCTGGGGCTGGCCCGCCGCCTCGGCGGTCCTGGGGCCGGCGGCCCTGGCGGGCGCAGGTTTGGCACTGGCCTTGCGCCGGGCCGGCAAGGAGCCCTAATCTGCGTGGTCTGACCAATAGGGACCGAGACCCGTCCATGCCGCTCCCCGCCGATCTTCTCCGCACCCTCGCCGCTCGTTTCGGCGAAAACCTGTCCACCGCCCAGGCCGTGCGCGAACAGCACGGCAAGGACGAATCTCATTTCGCCCCCTGCCCGCCCGACGCCGTGGTTTTCGCCCATTCCACCGAGGACGTGGCCGAAGCCGTCAAGGCCTGCGCCGCCCATGGCGTGCCGGTTATCGCCTTTGGCACCGGCACGTCGCTGGAAGGCCATGTGGCGGCTCTTTCGGGCGGGGTGTGCATCGACGTCACCGCCATGAACGCGGTGATCGACGTCAGGGCCGAGGATCTGGACGTCACCGTTCAGCCCGGCGTTACCCGCAAGCAATTGAACGAGTATCTGCGCGACAGCGGCCTGTTCTTTCCCATCGATCCCGGCGCCGACGCCTCGTTGGGCGGCATGGCGGCGACCCGGGCCTCGGGCACCAATGCGGTGCGCTACGGCACCATGCGCGAGAACGTCCTGACCATGACCGTCGTCCTCGCCGACGGGCGCATCATCAAGACCGGGAGGCGGGCGCGCAAATCGGCCGCCGGCTATGACCTGACGCGGCTCTTCGTCGGCTCCGAGG
>JACQAD010000259.1 GCA_016195125.1 Magnetospirillum sp. | reverse complement strand
GGCGTAATTGCCGCCCGAGCCGATGCCGATCAGGCCGTCCTCGGGCTCGAGCACGTCGCCCTGACCGGTGAGGACCAGGGACACCTCCTTGTCCGCCACCGCCATCATGGCCTCCAGGCGGCGCAGATAGCGGTCGGTGCGCCAGTCCTTGGCCAGCTCGACACAGGCGCGGGTCAGTTGGCCGGGATGCTTTTCCAGTTTGGCCTCCAGGCGCTCCAGCAAGGTGAAGGCGTCGGCGGTGGCGCCGGCGAATCCCACCAGGATGGACTCGCCGCCTACTTTACGGACCTTGCGGGCATTGGCCTTGATGACGGTGGCACCCAGGCTGACCTGACCGTCGCCGGCGATGACGACGCGGCCGTTCTTGCGGACGCACAGAATGGTGGTGCCGTGCCAGGAGGGAATGGAATGATCGGACATCTGAGGCGAACCCAGGTGAGGATAGGGGCGGGCATCATAGCAAAGGCCCGCCCCTCGGCCGCACATTTTCGTCAGGGTGCCGTTCCCGCATCCTTGGCCTTGGCGATAGCGGCCGCGACCGCCTTGATCACCAGACCGCCGCCGCCGGGACTGGCCTGATATTGAGCGATCTGGCGGTGTTCCCAGATGGTCTGGCCGGTGGCGGTTTCCTTGAGAGCGGAGGAGATGTCCACCTGAACGATGGTGTCGAGCACGATGTACTGGGCCGCCCACTTCTCGATGGGGATGTAAAGGACGGTATCGGCGGCATGGACCATGTCCGTACCGGACATGCCGTCATCTTCCAGAACCCGTGTCACCAGATTGATGGGGAAGACGTAATAGCCGCGATTACCCGGGGGACGGTGATGGTGGTCAGCAGATAATCGCCGGCCAGGGCATCGACGCTGCGGTTGATGGGGGGCACCATCAGGATGGAATAGGCCTCGGCGGCGGCGAAGGCCTCATAATTCTTGGGCGTCGGCACGGCGCAGGCGGACAGGCCGATCAGGGCCATGGCGACCATCAGCAGGCGGCGGACGCCGCGACGTTAAACGCCGTCTTCATGATGATCCAGGCCCCCTACAGCCGATCGCTTGTATGGCTGGCCGCAGGCCGCAGGAGATACCGGCATGCCGCAGTCGATGG
The DNA here is from genome assembly GCA_016195125.1 of Magnetospirillum sp. Taxonomy (GTDB): domain Bacteria; phylum Pseudomonadota; class Alphaproteobacteria; order Rhodospirillales; family Magnetospirillaceae; genus Phaeospirillum. The sequence goes on along the minus strand of JACQAD010000259.1, from coordinate 2,130 downwards.
CCGAAGTTATAGGATACGTCACTCCAATCGCTGGCAGCGTGTCGGACTGGAAGCCGGGCGTCATTCCTGTTACACAACGGGACTGACCAAGGAGGGCCCCATGCGCAAGGCCAGCATCGCGCGCAATACCACCGAAACCAGCATCAAGGTCGCTCTCGACCTGGACGGCAGCGGCAAGTATGCGGTCAAGACCGGCATCGGTTTTCTCGACCACATGCTCGAGCACCGAGCTGTTCAAGGAATGGTTCCAGGCCTTTGCCCAGGCGGCCGGCGCCACCCTGCACGTGGAATGCCTGTACGGCGATAACGACCACCATATCGTCGAGAGCTGCTTCAAGGCCCTGGCCCGCGCCCTGCGCGACGCCATGGAGATCGATCCGCGCAAGGCCGATGCGGTGCCTTCGACCAAGGGGACGCTCGGGGGAAGCCTGTGAGCGCTGTCGTCGCCATTATTGATTACGGGTCGGGCAATCTGCGCTCGGCGGCCAAGGCCTTCGAGCGGGTGGTGGCCGAGACCGGACTCGGCCTCACCGTTTCGGTCACCTCCGATCCCCAGGTGGTGGCCAAGGCCGCTCGCATCGTTCTGCCCGGCGTCGGCGCCTTCGCCGATTGCAAGTCCGGGCTGGATGCCTTGCCTGGCATGTCCGAGACCCTGACCGACGCGGTGCTGGCCCGGGGCGTGCCGTTCTTCGGAATCTGCGTCGGCATGCAGCTGATGGCCAGCATCGGGCGCGAGCACGGCGTCCATGCCGGTCTGGGCTGGGTCGCCGGCGAAGTGGTGCCCCTGGGGGTGGAAGACCAGGGATTGAAGGTGCCGCATATGGGCTGGAACCAGCTGATGGCCGATGACGGCGGCCACCCGTTGCTGGCTGGGCTGTCGCCCGATGCCCACGCCTATTTCGTCCATTCCTATTGCTTCGTGCCGGCCAATCCGGCCCATCGCCTCGCCCATGTCGAATACGGCGGCGAGGTCACCGCCATGATCGGCCGCGACAACATGGTCGGCACCCAATTTCACCCGGAGAAGTCCCAGGCCACGGGATTGCAGGTGATTTCGAACTTTTTGACCTGGAAGCCCTGAGATGATCCTGTTTCCCGCTATCGACCTCAAGGATGGGGCCTGTGTCCGTCTCAAGCTCGGCCTGATGGAGGACGCCACGGTGTTCAACACCGATCCCGGCGCCCAGGCCAAAAGCTTCGCCGATGCCGGGGCCGAGTGGATTCACGTGGTCGATCTCAACGGCGCCTTCGCCGGCAAGCCGGTCAACGCCAGTGCGGTGGAATGTATCCTCAAGGCCGTTTCGGTGCCGGTTCAATTGGGCGGCGGCATCCGTGACATGGCGACCATCGAGGCCTGGCTGGCGGCGGGCATCCGCCGCGTCATCCTCGGCACCGTCGCCTTGAAGAATCCCCAGCTGGTCAAGGACGCCTGCAAGCGCTTTCCCGGCCGGGTCGCCGTCGGCATCGACGCCAAGGGCGGCAAGGTGGCGGTGGAAGGCTGGGCCGAGACCTCGGACCTCACCGTGCTGGAACTGGCGCGCAAGTTCGAAGATTGCGGCGTCGCCGCCCTGATCTATACCGATATCGACCGCGACGGCGTCCTGGCCGGCCCCAATGTGGCGGCGACGGCGGCTCTGGCCGAGGCTATTTCCATTCCGGTGATCGCTTCGGGCGGCGTGTCGTCCCTGGACGACCTCAAGGCCCTGAAATCCTACCCCAAGCTGGAGGGTGTGATCTCGGGCCGCGCCATCTATGACGGTCGCCTCGACGTGGCCCAAGCCATCGCCCTGCTCAAGGAATAGGCCCGATGCTCAAGATGCGCATCATCCCCTGCCTGGACGTCAAGGACGGCCGCGTGGTCAAGGGGGTCAACTTTGTCGATCTGATCGATGCCGGCGATCCCGTCGAGCAGGCCAAGATCTACGATAAGGCCGGCGCCGACGAGCTGACCTTCCTCGACATCACCGCCAGCGTCGACAACCGCGATACCATCTATGACGTGGTGCGCCGCACCGCCGAGCAATGCTTCATGCCGCTGACCGTGGGCGGCGGCGTGCGGGTCAACGACGACATCCGCAAGCTGCTGCTGGCCGGCGCCGACAAGGTGTCGATCAACACCGAGGCGGTGCG
>JACQAD010000258.1 GCA_016195125.1 Magnetospirillum sp. | reverse complement strand
CGGCCAATACGACGATCATGCCTGGAAAATGCGCATGGCCGACGTCACCCCCGATCAGGCCCTGCGCGGCGGTCAGGTCATCTGCGGCAAGAACGCCACCCGGTTCCAGCTCAACAATGCCCTTCGCCGCGCCGCTGGGTTCGGGGGAACATTCCTGCCCACCGGCCCGAGCGAAAAGATCATCTGCCTCAAGAATCAGTCCGACCTCGGCCTGATCAACGGCATGTTCCTGTCATTGGCCGATATCGCCGACGAGGGCAGTCAGTATTTCTCGGCGGTGGTCACCGACGAAGATGGCACTCATGTCGGGCCGCCGGCCAGGAACGGTCGCCCAGGGCGGCTCAGGATCTACAAGGGCCATTTCGAGGACCATGTCGCTCTCGACCCGAATCGCCATGACCGCGATTGGCGCGACAAGAAGAAGCTGACCGAGGCTACCTTCGGTTGGGCCATCACCTGCCACAAGGCGCAAGGCTCCCAATGGGAGAACGTTGTCGTCTGGGACGACGGTCTGGGGCGAAGCGAGCAGGACCGCCGCCGCTGGCTGTACACCGCCATTACTCGTGCAGAAAGGGGGCTGGTGATACTCGCATGATCGACCTCAACGACGTCTGGCAACCGCCTGCCCGTTTTGATCTGCCCGAAATCCGGGGTCGCCTCGCCGCCACGGCACCGGACTGGCTGCCCGGCCTGTTTCCGCACGGTCTCCTGTCCCCGGATCGCCGGACGCTGCGCTGTGCCGATCTGGCGGGGCGGTCGCCGCGTAAGGAGGGCTCGTGCATCATCCATCTTGCCGGCCACCACGCCGGTTGGGGCTTCGACCATGCTACCGGCGAGAGCGCCGGCCCCATCGATCTGATCCACCACGCCACCGGTCTCGCCGACCGCGAGCTGTTCGAGGAAGCCGCCCGGCTGGCGCGGCTGGATATGCCGGCGGTCACCCGCCCCATGGCAGCGAAGCCGACCCACGACCTGGAGATCGCCCGCATCATCGGTGGCAGCGTGCCGCTGGCCGGTACCATCGGCGAGATCTACCTGAAGGGGCGCGGCATCGGCGATCCCCGCTCGCCCGACCTGCTGTTCCACGATGACCTTCCAGATTTCGAGGGGCGGCGCGGCTGGCCGGGCCTGGTGGGCATCGTCCGTGACGGTGCCGGCAACCCCGTCGGCGGCATCCACCGCACCTTCCTGCTCGACGGCGGCAGCGGCAAGGCGCCACCGGGCAAGAAGATGCTGGGATCGGTGGCCGGCGGTTCCGTCCGCCTGTCGCCGATTCCCGCCGATGGACATCTCGGCATCGGCGAGGGCATTGAGACCGCGCTGTCGGCCTGGGCCATCTTCGGCATCCCCACCTGGGCGGCACTGTCGGCGGGCAACCTGCGCGACTGGCAGTGGCCCGAGGGCATCCGGCGCGTCACCATCTTCGCCGATGCCGGTGATGCTGGCATGCAGGCTGCCGCCGCCCTGGCCGACCGTCTCAACGCGGCCGGCATCCCGTCCACCATCGTGTCGCCCCTGCACGGCGACGACTTCAACGACGATCTCGGCAAGGGCGCGGTCGCCGCACATTATAATGTGCATCCCGCTGTCGAGGAGGCACCGCCCACCTTCGAGAGCATGATGGCGCAGGTGGAAACTTTGTCGGATGGGGACGCCATAGCCCTGGGCCGCCTCTATGCCCAGATCGCCACCGGCAATATGGAGATATTCCAGCAGGACAAGCTGTTCGCCGCCATCAAGAAGCAAGCCAACATCAACATCCCCACATCGCGGCGACAGGTGGCCGCCCTGCGGAAGACGCTGGATGCGGCGGCGGCGGATCACGAGGCCGACGATGTCAGCTTCGACGACGAAGTGCGGCAGATGGCCACCGCCTATCCGTTGCCCCGAGCCGAGGGCGTCGATCTGCGCCTGTGCCGCTCGTCCCGTTCCGGCGAGATCATGGTTCACCGCAACATGGGCAGCGGCAAGGATGGCCGAACCGTGTGGCAGCCGGTCGCCAGCCCCTTCGGCATTCCCTCCCGGCTGCGCTATCTCGACCAGGACGACGCCTACGGTTTGCGGATGGTCATCCGCGATATGCATGGAAATCCTCGAGTGGTGGACTTTCCCCGTTCGGCCATCGCCCAGCAAGGGGCGCAGGAAATCCGCTCCGCCCTTTATGCCGCCGGTCTGCGCACCTGCGCCGACGGCGATCAGGTCGCCGTCATGCTGCTGAAGGCCGTCAATCCTCAGGCAGAGACCCTGGTGGTCAGCCGTCCTGGCTGGCATCGGCTGGAAGGCCACGATCATCCGGTGTTCGTCACCCCGGCGGGACAGGCCATCGGCGATGCCTCGGCGCTGGAACTGGCCGCCAACGCCCGCTGCGAATCTGTCCGCGGTACTCTCGACGGCTGGAAGGCGGCAGTGGCGGCAGCGGCCTCGGTCCAGGGCTGTCCGCATTTTCTGCTGGGCGTCCTGGCCGGGTTCTCAGGCGTGGTGCAATCGCTGGCCGGGCTAGACAGTTGCGGCCTCAATCTCAGCGGCCTGTCTTCCAGCGGCAAGACCACGGCGCAGAAGCTGGCGGTGTCCGCCTGGACCTCCACCGGAATTGGTGCCGGCCTGCTGCAATCCATGCGCTCGACCGAGAATGCCGTGGAAGTCATCGCTCAGGCCGCCAGCGGCACCGTCCTCGCCCTGGACGAACTGGCCCATGTGGACGGCCGCACCATCGCCAAGCTGATCTATGCCATTGCCGGCGGCCAGGGCAAGGCGCGCATGACCGCGGGCGCCATGCTCAAGCAGCGCTACGCATGGTCCACCTACGCCCTGCTGTCCAGCGAATGCTCCCTGGAGGAAAAGGTCCGGGCCGACGGCGGTGCCTGGATCGCTGGCATGGCGGTGCGCATAGTCGACGTGGATGTCACCGACGTGGATCGCACCGTACCGGCCTCCACGTTGCGGGCCATTGCAGGGATCGACGACCATCATGGCCATGCGGGACCGGCCTTCGTCGAACAGATCATCGCCATCGGCCTGCACCAGACGCCCGATGTGCTGCGCGAGCGCATCCTGGCCGAAGCCCGGAACCTCGCCGGTGACACCACAGATTCCGCCCGCATCCGCGCCGCCACCTGTCTGGCCCTGCCGCTGGTGGCCGGGCAACTGGCGCAGGAATTTGGCCTGCTGCCATCCTTCATCGACATAGAGACACCAGCGCGCTGGGCATGGACGCGATTCCAGAAATCCTCGGACGCCGAGGCCCTGACTCCCGGCGATCAGGTCATCTCCATGCTGCGGGCCTGGATCGCCGAACGCTGGGACGTCACCATCAAGGCGGTCGACGCGGGTGATTACAGCTTCGACCGTAAAGCCAACAATCGCGAGGCCGTCGCCTGGTACGACCGCGACGCCATTTACATCCCCGCCCACCGTCTGCGCGAGGCGGCGGGCGAAACCCTGAAGGCGGCGCAGATCAGCAAGATCCTGACCGACCGTGACATGCTGGCCCGCCGTGGCGACGAAAAACGGGCGGCCATCCGCTACATCCCCGGCATCGGGCGTATCGACGCCTATGCGCTCAGGCGTTCCGAACTCGGCCGCAGCGGACGCCGGATCGACGAAGACGACGATCTGTAAGGCTCAGCCCCCCGCCTGCCGCTGCAGGGCCGCACGATATCCCTGCCAGACCATCCGTGCCGCCGCGACAGCCTCCTCACAGGCACCTCTCCTCGCCAGATAGAGCTTCAGGTCCGGCCACGACTGCACGTCGGGGAAGCGCGGATCACGCCGTGCGTCCTCGACGAAATCCCCCTGGGGATTATCCCTGCACTGCCTGCCCGCAATATATTCCCGAAAGGTCATGGGCCACTCCGCCATCAAGGAGTGGCCACTGTGGCCACTCGCGCCAACGCAATCAACTGCGTGGCTGATGAAAAAACCCATCGGTGAGCCAACCCGGCCAGGCTCTGGGCCATCGCCGTGACCACTGGTGGCCACCGGAACTGTCCAGTGGCCACTCAGCCATCCTCAGGTGGCCACTAAATTCACATTATAAATCAATGCATTGCGCAGGTTGTGACCACAGTGGCCACTGTGGCCACCTCGTCGGGGTGGAGTCTGGGGATGGAGAAAATTTTTTCATTCCCTCGGTCCACCCCAGAAATTTTTTTGGATCGCGTGTCGAGGCTATTGTCGGCGGAAAAGGTGGCCACAGTGGCCACAACCTTACTTACTTATTGTTTTTAAAGAAGAAAAGCAGTGGCCACCTGCCTTGAACGAGTGGCCACTCGGTGGCCACTGGTGGCCACACGCAAAAGGACATGGCAATTCGGTTTGAACCGCAATCCCGCACTCCATAAAGTGCCCATCGACCAAAGCCGGAGGCCCACAGATTCGTGAGCCTTCACCATGACCACCATTCTTGCCCTTGATCTGGGCTCCACCACCGGCTGGGCCATGCGCCTTGCCGACGGTATCATTGTCTCCGGCACCATGGAGTTCCGCCCCGGCCGATTCGAGGGGGGTGGAATGAGATTCCTGCGCTTCCGATCCTGGCTCGATCACCTCGAAGCCGGTGCCAAGGGCATCGGCACGGTCTATTTCGAAGAAGTACGCCGCCACGCCGGCACCGACGCCGCCCACCTCTATGGCGGCTTCGTCGCCCATCTCGCCGCCTGGTGCGAGCTCAAGCACATTCCCTATCAGGGCGTTCCGGTCGGCACCATCAAACGCCACGCCACCGGCAAGAGCAATGCCGGCAAGGACGCGGTGATCGCCGCCATGCGATCCCGTGGCTTCAATCCCGAAGACGACAACGAGGCCGACGCCCTGGCCATCCTGTCCTGGGCCATCGACACCGAAGGAGGTGTGCGATGAACTGGCACCCTCCCGGCTTCGGTGGCACCCGCCGCGATCCTGAGCAGGTCAAGCGGGAAGGCTGGCAAGAGCGTGGCGTCCTGGTCATTGCCGAAGACGATCAGCGTCTTACCTGGCCCGAGCGTGAACTGATCCGCCAGTTGGGCGCCAAGCTCTACGGTGCCCGTCCCACCGAGGAGACCTCCCATGACTGAAATCAACTGGACGCCCTCCCTGGTCGAAGACCGCCTTGCCGAAGCCGCCGACACTCTGCGCCGCCTTCCCGAAACCAGAATCCAGGGACACGCCAGCACATGGCCGCCCTATGTGCAGGAATGTTTGGAACCCACCGAGGTGAAGTTACGCCGTCCGCCACCCTCGGCCGCCGCCATCACTCGCATGGACCATGCCTTGCCCTGGTTGCGCCAGCTTGATCCCATCGACACCAAGATCGTCTGGCTGCGGGCCACCAACGCGCCATGGAAGGTGATTTGCTGGAGGGTCGGCATGACCCGTTCAGCCGTCCACCAGCACTGGCTGTTTGCCCTGTGCACCATCGCCTGGACGCTCAACGGTCGCCGCATCCCTCGCCACATCTCCAAGGTCAATCTGATCGCCCGGACCAGGGCGATGGAGGAAGAATTAGGAGGCCGTCCGAGGACAGTTTCCGAACAGACAAACGCGGGGTCCGGGGCGTACATATAGACCCAGGCTCGCGAGGGGCGGTGGAGACGATCACTTAATGATCCGCCGCCCTGATCGGGCGAAAGAATAGAACAAGCCAAGGCGAGGCGGCGCGGAATATCGCGGGTCCTCCCTGGAGCACACGCTATGCGGGGGGCATCAGCGCCCGATTTCGCTAGCGACAGCCCGAAAATCTGGGTTTCCACTTAGGTTTCCAGTTTCCAGCCCAAAGGCGCGTTTGTCCAAGGACAGCGCGCCTTTCGCATTTCCGGGGGACTGGAAACCAGGGTGGAAATCACCCCTGGAAACCTGACCGGGTTTCCACCTGCCGGTTTCCAGTTTCCACCAGCCCAGGTTTCCACCTCCATGCAGTCTGCTCTCCCCGAGCCGGTATCCCCGGCCATCGGCGTGATATCGCGCGCCTTGGCCGCCGAAGGGCTGGTCTATGGCAGCGTGTGCAGTGGGATAGAAGCTGCGACGGTCGCCTGGGAACCCCTGGGCTGGCGTCCGGCATTCTTCGCTGAGATCGAACCGTTCCCCAGCGCCGTGCTCGCCCACCACTACCCTCATGTTCCCAATCTGGGCGACATGACCGCCATCGACGGTCAGGCATGGCGGGGCAAGATCGACGTGCTGGTGGGCGGCACACCCTGTCAGGCGTTCTCGGTGGCGGGCCTGCGCAAGTCGCTGGGCGATGAGCGCGGCAACCTTGCTCTCAAATTCGTGGAACTCGCCGATGCCATCGACCCAGCTTGGATTGTTTGGGAGAACGTCCCCGGCGTCCTGTCCACCCGCGACAACGCCTTCGGATGTCTTCTGGGTGGATTGGCCGGCGAAGATGGTCCGTTGCTCCCACCAGGGGGAAAGTGGACGGACGCTGGTGTTGTGTTTGGACCCACGCGCACAGTCGCGTGGCGCGTCCTCGACGCCCAATATTTCGGCTTGGCCCAACGCCGCCGCCGTGTGTTCGTTGTGGCAGGTCCTCGAGACCGGGCCGATCCCGTCGCGGTACTTTCTGAGCGCCAAGGCGTGCGCCGGGATCATCCGCCGAGCCGAGAAGCGGGGCAAGGCATTGCCCCGACAATTAGCGCACGCACTCGCGGCGGTGGCGGGCTCGGCACCGATTTCGACATCGACGGCGGACTGATCGCCGAAGCCTTCGGCGGCAACAACACCTCCGGTCCCATCGAAGTGGCCACCGCGCTGAATGCCTGTTCGTCCGCCAGTGGCCGGATGGATTTCGAGAGCGAGACCTTCGTCGCCACCACCTTGCGGGCTCGCGATCTGTCCCGTGGCGTCGATAGCGACTGCACCGACACGCTGATTGCCCATTCCCTTCGCGGCGAAGGCTTTGACGCCTCGGAAGATGGCACCGGACGTGGCACGCCGCTGGTCCCGGTATCCATCGCCATCCCGATCCAGGAGGCCGGTGCCCGCACAGGAATCAGCACCACCGACCCTCGCGCCGGTATGGGTGTAGGCAGTGACGGCGACCCGATGTTCACGTTGCAGGCGGGCAAGCAGCATGCGGTGGCGTTCAATCTGCGCGGCCGGGACGGCGGGGCGCAGGCCGAGCTTGATGCCGACAACCTCGCCAGCCTCCGGGCGGCCAGCGGCGGATCAAGCCGCAGCTACGTGGCCTTCGCCCAGAATCAGCGGGACGAGGTTCGCCCTCTGGACGTTGCCGGTGCCCTGGCCGCCGAGCCTGGGACCAAACAGCAGACCTATGTCGCCTTCGATTGTAAGGCTGGCACCGGGTTCCAGACGGTCGAGGCCGATGGCGTCACCCCGACCTTGCGGGCGATGAATGCCCTGGGGCGTGACAATGCCGGTGGCCAGTTGGCGGTCCAGCACGGCATGGCGGTGCGCCGACTGACGCCCCGCGAATGCGAGCGGCTACAGGGATTTCCCGACGATTACACCCTCATCCCTTGGCGCGGCAAGCCGGCGGACAGGTGCCCCGACGGCCCCCGCTATCGGGGCCTGGGGAATTCCATGGCTGTTCCGGTGATGTCCTGGATCGGCAGCCGCATCCAGGCCGCAGGAAAATAACAATGACCCATCCGCTTCCAGACTCTGTCGAGCCTTGGCCCATCGACCGGCTGATCCCCTATGGTCGTAATGCGCGGACCCATTCGGACGGCCAGGTGGCCCAGATCGCCGCCAGCATGGTCGAGTTCGGCTGGACCAATCCGGTGCTGGCCGACAGCAAGGGCAATGTCATCGCCGGGCATGGCCGACTGGCCGCCGCCGAGTCCCTGGGGCTGGACACGGTGCCGGTGGTGATTCTCGATCATCTGACCGAGGCCCAGCGCCGCGCCTACATCCTGGCTGACAACAAGCTGGCCCTGAATGCCGGATGGGATGATGAAACCCTGGCGGCGGAACTGCACGCGCTCAACGCCGAGGGCTACGACCTCGACCTGATCGGCTTCTCCACCGAGGAACTGGATGCCCTGATGGCTCCCCTCGACGACGAGGGCGGCGGCCAGGGCGAAGGCGACGAAGACGAAATCCCCGAGCCGCCCGCCGATCCGGTGACGCGGCCCGGTGATCTGTGGATCTTGGGCCGCCACCGTCTGCTGTGCGGCGACAGTACCAGTGCTACCGATGTGGAGCGTCTGCTGGCCGGGGCCATGCCGCACCTGATGGTCACAGATCCACCTTACGGGGTGGAATACGATCCCACCTGGCGGAATGAAGCCGGGGTGTCGTCCTCGGCCCGCACCGGCAAGGTGGCCAATGACGACCGCGCCGACTGGCGGGAGGCCTGGGCGCTCTTCCCCGGCGAGGTGGCCTATGTCTGGCATTCGGCCATTTACACTAGGACTGTCGCGGACAGCCTGGAGGCCAATGGCTTCAAGCTCCGCGCCCAGATTATCTGGTCGAAGCCGCGCTTCGTGCTGGGCCGCGGCGATTATCACTGGCAGCACGAACCCTGCTGGTACGCCGTCCGCAAGAACGGCACCGGCCATTGGCAGGGAGCGCGGGATCAGGCCACCATTTGGGCCATCGGCAATAACGGTGATGAGGACGAAGCCACGGTCCACGGCACCCAGAAACCGGTGGAATGCATGCGTCGTCCGATCCTCAACAACAGCGCCGAGGGTGACGCGGTCTACGAGCCGTTCGCGGGCAGCGGCACTACGGTGATCGCCGCCGAGACCACCGGCCGCATCTGCGTTGCCATGGAATTGAACCCGGCCTATGCCGACGTGATCGTCGGCCGCTGGCAGAAGCTGACCGGCCAGAAGGCCGTGCTGGACGGCGATGGCCGGAGTTTCGAGGAGATCGCCGCCGGGAAGGTGGTTAGCGCCGGGTGATCCGGCGCAGGGAATGCTGGTACTTGGCGTCGGTCGGCTTCCAATTCAGCGGCTTGCAGCCGAGGCGCAGGTCGCGCTCCCAGAATTCAAGGATCTGCTGGTTGGAATAGCCCTTGCCCCGGAAGTATTCGAAGTCGCTTTGCGACCACTGCGGATGGGCCTTCAGGGCGGCGGTGGGGCGGACGGTCAGGGCCATGCTACTTGGCCTCCCGGCCAGCGGCGTAGGCCGCTTCCAGGGCCTTCTTGATCTGCCAAACCGCCAGTTCGTGGAAGTCCAGGCGGTCGCTCTTGCGGGTGTCCAGGGTTTCGATGTCGAGGATCTGGGTGGCGATCTCGGTCAGGGCTTGGTCTCGGGCTTTCATGCTCTTGGCCTCCGTTGTGGTGGGGCCAGTACCGCTCTATGTCGCCGACAGATCAAGTCGATTAAGTGTGCGATTTCAATAAGGTGATCGATTGCGCCAGTCCCATCGAATGTCACTGGCCGAGGCCGCAGCCAACGTGTTGATCGGCTACGCCATCGCGGTCGCCACCCAGGTGATGGTGTTCCCGGTCTTCGGCATTCACATCACCCTGGCCGATGATCTCCGGATCGGTCTGGTGTTTTTGGTTGTCTCGCTGATCAGAAGCTACATGCTGAGGCGGGTCTTTGAACGGCTGCTATGAGGATGAAATTGCGGGCTTGGATTCGTCCGCCTCTGAATCTACTCTTCCGGCCTTGATTTCCGAGGGGTGAGCATCATGAGTAAATCCGCCATGTCCAAGGCCATCCGCCAAGCCGCTGGCTGCACTGTCGCCCAGGCTGATGCCGCCGTCGAAGCGGTGCTGGCCACCATCGTCGAAGGCGTCAAGACCGAGGGCCGCTTCAGCCTCATCGGCTTCGGCTCCTTCTCGAAGTCCGAGCGCCCGGCCCGCCAGGGTCGCAATCCGCGGACCGGCAAGACCATCGACATTGCCGCCTCGACCTCGATCAAGTTCAGCACCTCGGCGGCGCTGAAGAAGTCGCTGTAGCCGATGGCGGTTGCCCCCGAGCATGTGGCCAAGGCCGCATCCGAGATGCTGGCGCGTTACGGCATCAATGCCGTCGCCAGGGCACAGGATCGGGTGAATGACGTATCGAGGGCGGGTGATCGCACCGCCCTCGATCTCGCAATGTTGCTGTTGACCGAGGTGGAGCGTCAGGCTGCGGCTTCCACATCCTGAGCAATCCGGTACACCCGGCCCCTCGTTTCAATTTTCTCACTGGTGACGTTGAGCCCCAGCTTCTTTTTCAAGGCCCCGGCGATGAAGCCCCGAATGCTGTGGGCCTGCCATGCCGTCGCCTCCATGATCTCGGCAATGCTGGCGCCTTCGGGCCGCTTCAGCATGGAAATCAGTGCCTCTTGCTTGGTGCCTTCGCGGGGCTTGCGGGCCGGTTTCGCGACGTGGGCGTCCGTGGGCGGGGATTCTGCCTCGTCGGCCATGTCAGTCGCCGGTTCTTCTTCCGGCGCCGTGTCCGCGCCCGTGTCGGCGACAATGCCCAACGCCGTGTAGGCGGCGGCCGTGGAAACCAGCGTCAGCGGGGTTCCATCCTCGGCCTCCCGCCAAACCGGGATGCCGACTTCGGCCGGTATCGCCTCGATCAAGCCCTTCTTGATCATGCTGGTCAGCACCATATCAACTGCGCCACCCTTCAAGGATGTGGTGATCGGCAGGACCAGCCCGCCCTCGCGGGCGCAGGCAGCGGACAGGATGACGGACTGGGTATCGGAAAGCTGGATCGTGGCCATGGTGGTTCCCTCTGATTTGGTGGCGCGGACATCCCGCGTCTGTACCACCCTGGGCCCCGCCAGCTGAGCCGGTCGGGGCGGTGAGGGAGAACCGTTGATCAGGCGACGTCGGCCATGACCTCGAAATGGGTAACGAAGCCGGTGAGGTAGGGCAGCCCGTGTGGGATGCCGGTTTCCCGCGCCGTGAGGCGGCTGATGGTCCAGGCCATCCAGCGGGCCACCGCCGCGTCGATTGCCGCCGTCAGCCCGAGACCGCGAAACAATCCGTTGGCGACGTCGTCGGCAAAGTGACGACCCTGGGTGCTGTCGAGGAAATCGCGCACCGCCGTGTCGGGACAGCCGGTGGCGAGTTGGATCGCAGGCATCGCCAAATTCCAGGCTTCGGTCTGGTCGGCGTGATCGCCCATGGTGCCGAAAAAGCCCCAATCAATATTGGCAGTGGGGAGGATGGTGTTGGGCATGGTGGTCTCCGTTGTTCGTGGGACCATCCATCGCTCTGTCGGCCCGGCACATCAACTGGAATAGCGGATCATTTCCTTTCGTTTTAAGGCTTCGATCATGGGGGTGTCCGTTCGCGAATATGCCCGCAGGCGTGGCGTCAGCCATACCGCCGTGCGCAAGGCGGTGCAGACGGGCCGCGTTCCGCAGGAGCCCGACGGCACCATCGACCCGGTAAAGGCCGACGCCGCCTGGGATGCCCAGACCGACCCGGCCCGACGGGCGGCAGCACCGCCGCCCTCAATGCCATCCCCCACCCCGAAGCCATCCTCGTCGCCATCACTCCAGCGCGAGACCGTTCCGCCATTGCCCAGCACATCCGGCGCCACCTTCAACCAAGCCCGCACGGCGCATGAAGTCGCCAAGGCCCAGAAAGCCCGCATCCAGGTGGATCGCCTCAAGGAAGAGGTGGTCGATCGGGCGCGGGCCACCGCCCTGGTGTTCAAGTTGGCCCGCCAGGAGCGGGATTCCTGGGTCACCTGGCCCGCCCGCATTGCCGGGCAGATGGCGGCCGAGGTCGGGATCGAACCGCATTTGATGCAGACCCTGCTGGAAACCCATGTGAGGGCCCATCTTGCCGAACTCGCCGAAATCGAGCCGACGTTCCGGTGATCGTGGGGGTGAGGATTCCTTCGCCTTCCGGGGATCGGATGTCCTGCTCCAGGCGTGGCGCGATGGATTGCGTCCAGATCCGGCCCTGACCGTCTCGGAATGGGCCGACCGCCACCGCATGCTGTCCAGCCGGGCCTCGGCGGAACCTGGGCGCTATCGGACGGCCCGCACGCCCTATATGCGCGATATCATGGATGCGCTGTCGCCCTCCAATCCGGTACAGCGGGTGGTGTTCATGAAGGCGGCCCAGGTGGGGGCGACTGAAGCGGGTTGCTGCTTCATCGGCTTTGTCATCCACCATGCGCCGGGGCCGATGCTCTGCGTCCAGCCCACGGTGGAGATGGCGAAGCGGGCGTCGCGCCAGCGCATCGACCCTCTGATCGAGGAAAGCCCGGCGATCCGCGATCGGGTCAAACCGGCCCGGTCGCGTGACGCGGGCAATACCATGCTGTCGAAGGATTTCCCCGGCGGCACCCTGGTGCTGACCGGGGCCAACAGCGCTGTCGGCCTGCGCTCCATGCCGGCCCGCTACCTGTTTCTCGACGAGGTCGATGCCTACCCGGCTTCCGCCGACGAGGAAGGTGATCCTGTCGGGCTGGCCGAGGCCCGCTCGCTGACCTTCGCCCATCGCCGAAAAGTGTTCCTGGCCTCGACCCCGACCATCCGGGGCATGTCGCGCATCGAGCGGGAATACGAGGCCAGCGACCAGCGCCGGTTCTTCGTGCCGTGTCCCCATTGCGGGAGCATGCAGTGGCTGAAATTCGAGCGGCTGCGCTGGGACAAGGGCCGCCCCGAGACGGTGCGCTATCACTGCGAATCCTGTGACCAGGAGATCGCCGAGCACCACAAAGGCGCGATGCTGGCGGCAGGCGTTTGGCAGGCGACGGCCACGGGCACTGATCCCGGTACCATCGGCTTCCACATCTCGGCGCTGTATTCGCCGCCGGGCTGGCAGTCGTGGCGCGACATCGTCCGCCTGTGGGAAGCGGCCCAGGGCAATGACGATGCCCTGCGGGTGTTCAAGAACACCGTGCTGGGCGAAACCTGGACCGAATCCGGCGAGGCCCCCGACTGGCAGCGGCTCTATGACCGCCGCGAGACCTGGGCCAACGGCACCGTCCCGGCGGGCGGGCTGTTTCTCACCGCCGGGGCCGACGTCCAGAAGGACCGCGTCGAGATCGATGTCTGGGCCTGGGGCCGCAACCTGGAAAGCTGGCTGATCGACCATGTCGTCATCGACGGTGGGCCGGAACACGCCGAGACCTGGACGGCGTTGGAGCGGGTGCTGGGGCAAACCTGGACCCATGCCAGCGGCGCGGCCCTCAAGATCGCCCGCCTCGCCATCGACAGCGGTTACGAATCCTCGGCGGTCTACACCTGGGGCCGCAGGATGGGCGTCGGCCAAGTCTCGCCCATCAAGGGCGTCGAGGGCTTCAACCGCTCCAGCCCGGTGTCGGGGCCGACCTTTGTGGACGCTACCGAGGGCGGCAAGAAGGTGCGCCGTGGTGCCCGCCTCTGGACGGTGGCGGTGTCCACCTTCAAGTCGGAGACCTACCGGTACTTGCGCCTGGAGCGGCCCACCGACGAGGAACTGGCCGAGGGAATCCGTTACCCGGCCGGAACGGTGCATCTGCCATCGTGGGCAGACTCGGAGTGGTGCAAGCAGTTCGTCGCCGAGCAGCTGGTGACGGTCAAAAACCGGCGCGGCTTCACCAAGCTGGAATGGCAGAAGCTGCGCGAGCGCAACGAGGCGCTGGATTGCCGGGTCTATGCCCGCGCCGCCGTCTGGATCGTCGGTGCCGACCGCTGGTCGGAGGCCAAATGGCGGGATCTGGAAGCCCAGATTGGCCCGTCCGAGACGGTTCAACCCGAAGAAGCCCAGGCGGGTCAGATCCGCCGCACCGTCCGTCGCCCCCGGCGGATCATCAAGTTCAGCGGGATGCACTGATCATGACTCTCGACGAAATGAAGGCCGAGCGGGAAAAGGTGCTGGCGCGGCGTAACTCACTGGTGGCTCGCGTCACCGTCGGCGACCGCACCGTCCAATACGACCTGACCCAGGCCAACCATGTTCTGGCCGATCTCGACCGCCGTATCGCCATGCTGGAGGGCAAGAAGCCCCGTCGGCGCATCCTCGCCGTTGCCACCAAGGGATTGTAACCATGTTGTTGGGACTGCGCAGGAGGATCGGCGCCCTGATCGGCGGCTTCGAGGCCGCCCAGGGCAGTCGGCGGCTCAAGGGTTTCCAGCCCAGCCGCGCCCATGTCAACACCTTGATCTCCGCCGCTGGCTCCGACATCACGGCGCGAGCCCGCTATCTGGTGCGCAACAACGGCTATGCCCTCAATGCCGCCGAAAGCTGGACCGGAAACGCCGTCGGCACCGGCATCAAGCCGTCGTCCCTGATCGCCGACAAGGATTTGAAAGCCCTGGTGCAGCAGCTCTGGCTGGCCTGGACCGACGAATCCGATGCCGAGGATCTGACCGATTTCTACGGCCAGCAGCGTCGGGCCGCCCGCGAGGTGTTTATCGCTGGCGAGGTGTTCTTCCGCCTGCGCCCGCGTCGCCCCGAGGATGGCCTGACGGTGCCGTTACAGCTTCAGATGCTGCCCTCCGAGATGCTGCCGCTGACCCGAACCGAGGTTCTTCCCAACGGCAACGTCATCCGCCAGGGCATCGAGTTCGACCGCATCGGTCGGCGGGCTGCGTATTGGTTCCTGCGCCGCCATCCCGGCGATCTCACCGACCCCGGCATGGTCGGCGAAATGGTGCGGGTGCCCGCCGCCGAAATCATCCATGTCATCGACCCGGTGGAATCCGGCCAGCTTCGGGGCGTGTCCCGGCTGGCCCCGGCCATCGTCAAGCTGTTCCTGCTCGACCAGTACGATGACGCAGAACTTGAGCGCAAGAAGATCGCGGCGATGTACGCGATGTTCGTCATCTCGCCGGCCCCGGCCGACGTGATCGACATGGTGCCCGCCGATGACGGTTCCGGCGATCGCATTGTCGAGGTCCAGCCCGGCCAGGTGGTGCCCTTGGAGCCGGGAGAGCAAATCCAGACATCGGCCCCAGCCGATGTCGGCGGTTCCTATGAGCCGTTCGAGTATCGGACGCTGCTGCAGATCTCGGCCGCCACCGGCATCCCTTACGCCTACCTGTCCAACGACATGTTGAAGGCCAACTACTCCAACTCGCGCATGGCGCTGCTGGAATTCCGCCGCCGGGTCGAGGCCTGGCAGCACTCGGTGATGGTCCACCAGATGTGCAGGAAAGTGTGGCAGCGCTGGCTGGATGTGGCGGTGCTGTCCGGGGCGCTCGACATCCCCGGCTATGAACGCAACCGCGCCAGCTTCATCGCCTGCTCCTGGCTGCCGCCCAAATGGGACTGGGTCGATCCGCTGAAGGACGCAAAGGCCGAGATCGAGCAGATCGGCGCGGGGCTGAAAAGCCGCAGCCAAGCCCTGGCCGAACGCGGCTACGACGCCGAGCAGGTGGATGCCGAGATCGCCGCCGATAAGGCCCGCGAACAGCGGCTGGGGTTGTCGTTTGGGGCCACGCCGCCGGCAGCCCCCACCCATGACACCAGCCCCATCAGCAAGAGGATGGACATGAGCGAACGCGTCTTCAGCATCGACACCGTCAGTGAGGTGACGGGGATTTCACGAGCGAACCTCCACCAGATGATTTGCCGCCGGCATTTCGTGCCCATCCACAGCACTCGAAATGGCGTTGCTCGTGACTTCACGCTGAGGGACATGGTGCATCTCGCCGTCGTTTCCGATCTGCGCTCCATCGGAATCGATCTCCGGCGGGCGGTGAATATGGTCGGCTCCTCGGCTGACGGCACAGCAGGGCGGGATATTGTCACCTGCCGCAGCGGCGAGATCGAAATCACCGTCGATGTAGCCCGCATCGCCGACCGTGTCCGCGACCGGATGGCGGGGGAGCGGTCATGACGGACCTCCCGCATCTCGCGGCTCGCCTGTATGGGACGCCGCTGCTGGTCGCCCGCAGTAAGCTGGATGTGATCCTGGGTGCTCTCGGCCCCCGGCTGGCTGGGCAGTCCATCTCCTTCGACGGCGATACGGCTCCGTCCGCCGATGTGGCGGTGACGTCCGACGGTATCGCCATTATCCCGGTAATCGGCACCCTGGTGGCGCGCTCCGGCTATCTCGGTGCCGCCAGCGGCCTCACCGCCTATTCCGACATCGCCGATACCATCGAAGCGGCGGCCACCGATCCCGGCGTTCGCGCCATTCTGCTGGACGTGGATTCCTCCGGCGGCGAGGTGGGCGGCCTGTTCGATCTGGTCGACCACATCCAGGCCATCCGCAGCCAGTGCGGCAAGCCCATCTGGGCGGTGGCCGACGAGGCGGCGTTGTCGGCGGCCTATGCCATCGCCTGCACCGCCGACCGCCTCTACGTCACCCAGACCGGCGAGGTCGGCTCCATCGGCGTGGTCGCCGTCCACCGCGACGAATCCGGAGCCGATGCTCAGGCTGGGCTGGCGTGGAGCTTCGTCCATGCCGGTGCCGCCAAGGTCGATGGCAACCCGCATCAGCCGCTGTCTGACTCTGCCCGCGCCATGCTCCAGGCCGATGTCGATGCCCTGTACGGGAAATTCACCACCCTGGTGGCCGAGCGTCGCTGCCTGTCTCCCGACGTCGTGCGCGCCACCGAGGCTCAGGTCTATCGCGGCGATCAGGCGGTGACCGCTGGGCTGGCCGACAAGGTCGGCACCATGCGTATCGCACTGGCTGATCTCGGTGCCACCCTGGCGCGCCCGTCTATCCGTTCCCCCGTCCTGTCCAAACCCAAGGAGACCACCATGTCCGAGCAAACGGGGGACATCCCCGTCATCGAAACCGAGCGCCCCAATTCGGGAGCCATTGTTCCGGTGCCCGGCGCAGTAACCGCCCAGGTGGAACAGCGTCTGCGCGCCGAATATTCCGAAATCAGCGCCATCGCCGCCCAGGCAGCCCGCCTGGGCGTGACCATCGATCCCGCTGAGGCCATGGCCAAGGGCATCCGCCCCGAGGCGCTGCGTCGCACCGTGCTGGAGCAACTGGCTGAGCGCTCCGAAGCCACTGACGTGGTGGCCGCCGCTCCGGCGGGTGCGGTCCCGAAAACTGAAACCGAAAGCCCCATCGTCCGGCGCGCCCGCGAGGCCGCCGCCCGCAAATAACGGAGATCACCCATGTCCGTGCTGACCATGGCGCCCACCCTGGGCGATCTGCTGAAGTTTGAACTGAACGCCAGCTACACTCGCGAAACCGTCACCCTGAAGGCGGGGACCAGTTATCCCCTGGGTTCCGTGCTGGGCCGCATCACCGCCAGCGGTGAATACCGCCTGTCACCCGCCGCACTGGTGGCCGGCGACGACGGAGCGGAGAACGCCAGTGCCGTGCTGATCGAATCGGTGGATGCCACCGACGGCGTGGCCACCGGCCTGATCGCCGCCCGCGGCCCGGTCATCCTGGCCGATGCCGCCCTGGTGTTCGACGCCTCGGTCGACCAGCCCGCCGAACGCACGGCCAAGACTACCCAGCTTGCCACCGTGGGTCTGGTTGCCCGCCACACCGTCTGATCGGAGCCTTTCCCATGACCCAGATTATCAATCCCTTCGACGTGGGCGGCTACTCGCTCGCCGAAATGACCCAGGCCATCAACATCCTGCCCAACCTCTATACTCGGTTGGGCCAGATGGGACTGTTCCGTTTCGAGGGCGTCACCCAGCGCAGCGTCATCATCGAGCAGGCCGAGGGTGTTCTCAATCTGCTGCCCACCGTACCGCTGGGCGGCCCGGCCACCGTCGCCAACCGCGATGCCCGGAGCATGCGCTCGTTCACGGTGCCGTGGATTCCCCATGACGATTCCATCACGCCCCAGGATGTCCAGGGCGTGCGCGGCTTCGGTGTCGCCGACGCCGCCGATCCGTTGGCCACGGTGATGGAGCGCAAGCTGACCCGCATGCGCTCGAAACATGCCCAGACCCGCGAGTTCATGGAGGTCAATGCGCTCCGCGGCATCATCCGCGATGGCTCCGGGTCCACCCTCTACGATTACTTCAGCGAATTCGCCCTGACCCGCCAGCAGGTGGATTTCACCCTCGGCACCGCCACCACCAACGTCCAGAGCAAGATCCGCGATGTCCTGCGCAAGGTGGAGGTCGAGTTGAAGGGGGAGACCATGACCAGCGTGCTGGCCCTGGTGTCCCCGGAGTTCTTCGACAAGCTGATCGGCCATGCCAAGGTCGAGCAGGCATACCAATACTATTCCTCCACCGGCGCCCAGCCGCTCCGGGAAGACGTCCGCCGCCGCTTCCCCTTCGCCGGCATGGTGTTCGAGGAATACAGCGCCACCGTCACCCTTTCCACCGGTGCGACGGAAACCTTGATCCCGGCGGGCGAAGGCATCGCCTTCCCGTTGGGCACCATGGACACCTTCGTCACCTATGGCGCCCCGGCCAATTTGATCGAGACGGTCAACACCCTCGGCGTGCCCATGTATGCCCGGCAGCTTGCCCGCCAGGATGGCAGCGCCATCGACGTCAAGACCGAGGCGTCCATCCTGCCGGTCAACAAGCGCCCGCGTCTGGCGGTGCGGTTGTTCTCGGGCAACTGAGCATGACCGCCTTCATCGACGCCCTCGACGACCTGTTCGCCGATCCGAACATGGCGGTCACCGTCAGCTACCAGGGCCGGTCCATCCGCGCCCTGGTACGGCGGCCCGACCGCGATATCGAGTTTTCGGACATCACCGTGCAGACCAGCACGGCGGTGTTCGAGATCCGGCGGCGGGAGGTTCCGGCACCCCAGGCGGGGGATGTGATCGTCCACGATGGCGACAGCTTCGTCGTCCAGGGCGAACCCCGTCTGGATGCCGAACGGCTGGTTTGGACAATCGACGTGAGACCGGCATGAAACTGGCGGCAGCGATTTCCGGTGATCTGCGCAAGATCATGGCCGAGGAGGTCAAGGACGCGGAAGACGCCGTCACCGCCGCCATGCGCCAAGCCGCCGACGGATTGAAGGCCGATCTTCGCCGCCAGGTCACCGAGGCTGGCATGGGCCAGCGCCTCGCCAACACCTGGCGGGCCGAGCTTTATCCCAAGGGGCGCAACAGCATCAAGGCAGCTGGCTTCGTCTTCACCAGGGCTCCCACCATCATCCGCGCCTTCGACCAGGGCGCGGTGATCAAATCCAAGCATGGCTTCTGGTTGGCGATCCCCACCGATGCGGCGGGCAAAGGTCCCCGAGGCAAGCGCATGACGCCCGGCCTGTGGGAACAGATGCACGGGAGCCACCTGCGATTCATCTATCGCCGCGGTGCTCCCTCGTTGCTGGTGGCGGAAAACATGCGGGCACGGACGGGAAAACGGGGCGGCTTCGCCAAGGGCAGCGCCTCGGCGCTCCGCTCCGGGCGCGGGATAACCAGTGTGGTGATGTTCATCCTGGTGCCGCAGGTGAGCTTGAAGAAGCGCCTCGACGTGGATGGCGTCGCCGAGCGGTGGGCTTCGGCGCTGCCGGAGCTGATCGTCAGGAATTGGAGATCGTGATGCCCTCCATCCGTGAACAGATTCTCGCCGCCCTGCTGGCGCGATTGGAAACAGTGAACGGCGCCACGGTCAAACGGGAAGCTCCGCTGCCCGAAACGGTCCCGGCGGGTGGTCTGATCATCCTGCGCGACGGCGATCCCGGCGACCCGGATGTGGTGCTGTCGCCGGTCATCTACCTTTGGGAACACCAGACCGAGATCGAAATCATCCTCCAGCGCGGCCAGGACGACGACAGTGCGGCATTGGACAACCTGCTGATGGCGGTGGGCGTCGCCCTGGCCGCCGACCGTTCTCTCGGTGGTCTGGCGGAATGGCTGGTTTGGGGCGCACCCAAGACTTCCGGCCTCGCCATCGACGGTGCTGCCGCCCTGCGCGGCGCCATGGTGCCGGTCACCATCCATTACGCCAGCCCAGATCCGCTGGGCTGATTTCCAATCTATCAAGGACTCCAATCATGGGTAAGACGCGCGCTTACGGCGCCGATTGCGCGCTGCTGGCTGCTTTCGAGGCGAGCTACGGCGTGCTTCCGGCCGACGGCTATGGACGGCTGTCGTTCAAGGAATCCAGCCTGGGGGCCGAGCGCCCGCTGGGCTACGACCCGCTGCTGGGTCAGGGCCGTGACGCCCAGGACCCGTTCTATGAGGCGATCAAGGACGAGGGCGATATCGGCGTGCCGCTGGATGTGCGGGCGCTCGGCTTCTGGCTGAAGGGTCTGTTTGGCACCCCCGCCACCACCGACAACGGTGACGGTACCTTCGATCATGTCTTCACCTCGGGCGGCACCCTGCCCAGCCTCGCCATCGAGATCGGCCATGCCCAACTGGCAGCACCGAAGTTCTTCCGCCATGGCGGGGCCAAGCTGGACAAGCTGTCCTTCGACATGGCCCGCTCCGGCGCCGCCAATGCCAGCATCGGGGTGATCGCCCAGGGCGAGACCGAGGCCGCTGCCACCATCGATGCCAACCCGACCAGCTTCGCCCTGAAGCGGTTCAGCCAGGGCAGCGGCACCATTCGGGTCGGCGGTGGCCAGCTGGCCAACGTGGTGGGCGGCAAGCTATCGTTTTCCAACAATCTGGAGCGGGTGGAGACCATCCGCGCCGACGGGCTGATCGACGGCGTGGATGAGACCGAGGCCACCGCCGAAGGCTCGGTGGACATCCGCTTCGGCACCGACACCACGCTGACCGCCGCCATCGCCGCCGAGAGCCCGGTGGCGATGGAATACGGCTTCACCATCCCCGGTTCGGCCTTTGCCCTGACCTTCCATCTGCCCCGCGTCTTCCTGCCGAAAAAGAAGCAGGAGATCAAAGGCCCCGGCGGCATCCAGGCCAGCTACGACTGGCGGGCGGCCCGCGATCCGGTGGCGGGGTATCTGCTGCGGGTCACCCTGGTCAACGACGTGGCGGGGTATTGATCATGATCCGCCTGACCATCCCCAAGGAACCCTACTGGATTGATCTGCCCCATGACGTCCGGGTGTTCGTCCGTCCCCTGACCACGGCGGTGTACGAGGCCGCCCGCGCCCGAGGCTGGCGCATGGCCCGTGCCATCGCTGCCGAACATGCCGATCTGAAAGCCGCCGGGGCCGACATCACCGGCTTGCCCGATCTGTCCGACGAGGACGCCCTGGCCGGGCTGTCGCAGATGCTGTTTGCCCAAGGTCTGGCCCGCTCCGCCATCACCAAATGGGAGGGCGTGTTGGATGCCGATGATCAGCCCGCCGAGAGCACCGATTCCGCCATCGCCGAACTGATGCAGCTTCCCCGCATGGCCGAGTCCTTCGTCGTCCAATACACCGAAACCCATGAAGCGGTCATCGCCGAGGGAAACGTCTCCAGGCCCGCGCCGAATGGCACTTCGGCGGCGGGCCGGAATACTGCCGAAGCTGCGGTGGAAATTGCGACTGCCCCTATGACCGCAACGCCCCCCTG
>JACQAD010000257.1 GCA_016195125.1 Magnetospirillum sp. | reverse complement strand
TGTTACCGAGGCTACACTCTGTTACCAAGATCCCCTCGACTCGCGGCCGGGCGAATCGGCACAGTGGTGATGTTATCGCCTCTCAACTGCAATCAGGGGCTGGTGACGGGACCGGTTGAAGATCGTCGCAGTCGCGTCGTTCCGCCAATCTCTGATGCTATGGAGGACAGGATGCTCGCTCATCGCCGCTTTGGTCTCACCGTGCACCCCCGACTCACCGAGCATCGCAGCCAACGCAACTGGTCTTGGACCACGTTCGCACTCATGGCCGGCTGCGCCGTCGGCCTGCTGGCCATCGCCTGAGCCGCCTCGAACCGGCGGGACGGCGCACCGCCGCCCCGTCACGGCATGAAATCACCCCCGAAACCGGTCGGTCTCGGGGGTTTGTTCTGTCTTCCCCTACTTGGCCAGAGCCCAGTCGGAAAAGCCACCCGACGCCGACGGAGTACGGCAGAAGGTGATGTCCCAGGCATGGGAGCTGACCCGAGGATGGGCCATGTCAAAGATGAAGGCCCCGTCCTTGATCACCGGCACCCCTTCCGAGGCGCCCAGCGTCACCTTGTTGTCCACGCATTCGCGGATTTCGGTGGTTTCGTGACGAGTGGTCTTGACCACGGCCTTGTAGGTGGCGTTCTTGTCCTCGGCGGCGGCCTCCGACGTCTTGCCCGGCAGGCTGTCCTCCAGATTGCCGATGCGGTTGCGGACGGCCTTCAGAGCCAGTTCCTTGACGACGCCGCTCACCATGCGATTCGACGGCCCGTTGGCGGAGGCGAAGAAGGCATCCACATTGACTAAGACGCCTTCGACCACCGCCGTCGGCACCTTCATCTCGCGAGAAACATCGGACGCGTCACTGGCCGAGACCGGGGTCGCGCCCACCGTCATGGCAAGTCCGAGGGCGAGGGGAACGATGTAGCGGGTGCTGGTGCTCATGGGATTTTCCTGCGGTCAAAATAAAGAGGGATAAGGGCATCGGCCCTGGGCCACGGAGCAATAGCCGACCGGAAAGGCGAAAATATGGCAAGCCGCACCACGCTATGGCCGACGATGAGGGCGGGGGCGATGATCCCGGTGGGGATGATCCTGAAGATCTCTGGGGAAATCTTCCCCCCAGCATGTGCGCCTGTGAATCCAGCGACGACAACCCCTATCGCCAAAATTTCCGAACCATCCGCTGGAGAGCGACAGTGAGCGAATCAACCAGAGACAACGTGCTGGCCGTCCTACGGAATGAAGGCTTGGCACTGATCAATCGTCGCACACTCAAGACTGTCAAGCTCTCCCCGGAGCATGGAATGGAATTGGAAGCGGCTTTTGATTCACCGATGGGCGGGCCGCCAGGATGGCTCCAGAACGCCATAGACAGCATCGGCGTCAACCTCACCACCTCGGACAACTGGAGCAGGAGCAGGAGCAGGAGCAGGAGCATAACCCTACGCCCCATGTCCCGATTCGATTTCAGCCGCATTGCCTGGGAAGTTACCGGGCGCTGTAATGTCCGGTGTGTTCACTGCTATCTTGATGACAAGACCCAGCCGGGCCTTCCCCTTACTGATCGTGACCTGTTCCCGAACTTGTTACCGCTCAGAGATAGAGTCCCGTCTGGTTTTGATGCCCGAAATGGGCGGTGATGGCAACCAGGGCCGGGGCATGCCCCGGCCCTGGTTGCGTTCGGGATCGGGCGGCCATCTCCGCCGGCGTAGCGCCGCCGAGACTGGTGTGGGGCCGCACATGGTTGTAATCCTCCTTCCAGGCTGCCAGGACCGCCCTGGCGTGGCTCAATGAGGTGAACAGCGTCTCGTTGAGACATTCGTCGCGCAGCTTGCCGTTGAAGCTTTCAATGAAAGCGTTCTGGGTGGGCTTGCCCGGCGCGATGTAATGCCATTCGACCCGGCTTTCCTGGCACCAGCGCAGGATGGCCATGCTGGTCAGTTCGGTGCCGTTGTCGGACACCATCATCATCGGCCTGCCTTGCCGAGCCATCAGGGCGTCCAGTTCTCGAGCAACCCGGGCACCAGAGAGCGACGTGTCCGCCACCAGGGCCAGACACTCGCGGGTATGGTCATCGACCACAGCGAGGATGCGGAACCGCCGCCCGTCGGTGAAGGCGTCCGAGACGAAATCCAACGACCAGCGTTGGTTCGGCTCCATGGGGATCGCCATCGGCGCCCGCGTGCCCAGGGCACGCTTACGGCCGGTGCGGCGGCGCACCGCCAGCTTTTCCTCTCGGTACAGCCGCAGCAGCTTATTGCGGCTGAGCATGATGCCTTCCCGCTCCAGCAACAGACCAAGACGACGGAAACCGAACCGACGGCGCTTGGCCGCCAAATCCCGCAGACGGGAGCGGATCGCCCCGTCGTCGGGGCGGCACGACCGATACCGGACCACCCGCCGGGAAATCTCCACGATGCAACACGCCCGACGCTCGCTCAGCCCGAACAACTCCCGGACATGAGCGACGACGCTACGCCTGACGGCGGGCGTCACCATTTTTTTGAGGAAATCTCTTTCAAGACGGCGTTGTCGAGCATGGCCTCGGCCAGCAGCTTCTTCAGCCGGGCATTCTCATCCTCAAGCGCCTTCAGCCGTTTGGCCTCTGACACCTCGATGCCTCCGAACTTGGCCTTCCACTTATAGAAGGTGGCATCCGAGATGCCGTGCTTGCGGCACACGTCGACCGTCTTCGCACCGGCTTCCTGCTCCTTGAGGATGCCGATGATCTGCTCCTCGCTGAAACGACTGCGCTTCATTCGTCCGTCTCCTGTCATCGACGGACTCTACCTCAGACCGGATACATTTTCTGGGAACAGGTCAGACTTTTTGATGCCGCTTGAAATGGAAAACCCCCGAAACCGTTAGGTTTCAGGGGTTTAAAATGGTGCCCAGGGCCGGAATCGAACCAGCGACACTGCGATTTTCAGTCGCATGCTCTACCAACTGAGCTACCTGGGCACGGCGTCTCGTCGCGAAGAGGAGGCGCTTATAGGCGAAACTCGGGCTGGTGGTCAAGCCCCCCCGGACGGAAAAAGCACTTATTCGTCCTCGGGCAGGCCTTCGGGATCTTCCACCGCCGGAACACGGTAGGATTCCGAGAGCCAGCGGTGCAGATCCACATCGGCGCAGCGGGTCGAGCAGAACGGCTTGAACTTGGGCTGGGCGGGCTTGCCGCAGACCGGGCAGGCCGGGAGGGTGGAATTGTCGTTCAGGACCGTGTCTCCTCGATCAGCACATCATCACGCCCCCGCCCCGGTTCGGCCCGCAGCATCAGGGGGCGGCCCAGGCGGCGTTCGGTTTCGGCCCGCTCGGTTTCCAGGCGGCCCAGGGCGGCAATCACCTGGGGAGCGGCGGCAATCCCCAGGACCAGGCCGGGCCGGGCCAGGGCCTCGGCCAGCAGGGCACGCAAGGCGGCCAGGGCCAGAGTGTCGTCGGAGAGTTCCAACCCCCGGCGGCATAGCAATTCGGCCAGGCAAGGAGCGCGGCGCTCGCGGGTCAGTTCCACCAGCCCCAGGGCCGTGACACCGAACACATGAGAGGGAATCGGATCGGCTGCCAGGGCCGCCTTCAGGGCCTCGGCCAGACGGTAGAGAGGCTTTCTGTCCTTGCCCGAAACGAAATCCACCACCATCTGCCCGCCCAGCCCGCGCAGGCGTACCTGACGAGCAAGGACGGAAACCGCCTCCTCATTGGCCTGGGAGGGGCGGTCCGAACCGCTGTCCACGTCCATTGTGGTCAAGGCGGCGGTGGTCTCGATCACCAGCCGACCGCCCGAAGGCAAGGGAACGACCGGGTCCAATGCCGCCGCCAGAACCTCGTCCAGGTCGGAACGGGTCTCGCCGCGCTCCAGGGTGACGCCCTCGGGCACCAGGGGGCGCAATTCGGCCAGGGTGGCGGCATCGTCCACCAGGATGCGGCTGATGCCCGGATTGGCCGCCAGAAGGCGCTGGAGCGGGCTGGAACGGCGCAGGAGGCTCGGAGCCTCTCCAAAGGCGTCAAAGCCATCCTGGAGCGTCAGAAGCGGCCCCTTGCCCCCCCTGGCTTCGGCCCGCACCCGAACCGATACGGCATCCCCCACCGACAGGCCTCCGGCCTTGGCGCCGGGCAGGAAGCCGGGGCGCTCTCCCTGCCCCAGGTCCACGAAGGCGGAATCGAGACCACGTTCGATGGCGACGACGCGGCCCCGGAAGACGGAATCCAGCAACAGGCCAGGACGGTCGATGACCAGTTCCAGCGGCTGGCCGTCGGACAGCAGCAGATAGCGGACCTCACCCGGCCCCGGAGAGACGAGGATCTCGCCCCGCTCAGTCACGGCCGAAGCCGAGACCGTCGAGCATCTGCGCCGTCTCGAACAGCGCCAGGCCGACGATGTTGGAATAAGAGCCCTGAATGTCGCGCACATACCGCGCCGCCAGCCCCTGGATGGCGTAGCCTCCCGCCTTGCCGTCCCATTCGCCCGAAGCGAGATAGGCGGCGGCCTCTCCGGGAGACAGACGCTTGAAGGTGACGGTGGTGGTGACTTCGCGGCGGCCGATACGGCCATCCGGGGTCATCAGGCAGATGCCGCCGACCACCCGATGGCGGCGCCCGGACAGCAATTCCAGGCATTTGCGCGCCGTGGCCTCGTCCTCGGCCTTGGGCAGGATGCGCCGGCCGCAGGACACCACCGTATCGGCCGCCAGGATGTACGATCCGGGATGGCGTGCCAGTACGGCGCGGGCCTTTTCCTCGGCCAGACGGCGCGCATGGGGAACCGGCAATTCGCCCGCCAGGGGCGTCTCGTCGATATGAGCGGGATCGACAGCGTCTGGCTGAATGCCGATCTGGCGGAGCAGATCGAGGCGCCTGGGCGAAGCCGACGCCAACACCAGAACACTCATGGAGGCTTACTTGTAACGGAAGGTGATACGGCCCTTGGTCAGGTCGTAGGGCGTCAT
Source organism: Magnetospirillum sp. (assembly GCA_016195125.1). GTDB lineage: Bacteria > Pseudomonadota > Alphaproteobacteria > Rhodospirillales > Magnetospirillaceae > Phaeospirillum. Next base: position 376 of record JACQAD010000257.1, on the reverse strand, counting down.
TTCGACGTTGACCCGATCACCAGCCAGCACGCGGATGCGATTCTTACGCATCTTGCCGGAAGTGTGGGCAAGGATCTCATGGTCGTTGTCGAGCTTGACACGGAACATGGCGTTCGGAAGCAATTCCGTCACCGTCCCCGAAAACTCGATCACATCCTCTTTCGCCATTGGTCCTCCGAACCGGGTTTTGCGCGCGCGAAGATAAGTGAGCGCTGGCAGGTGTTTGGTCAAGCGTTTTCGAATAACGCCCAGGTTATTATTCCCGTGCCATGCCATGGGGCGGGAAGCGTTTCAGGATATGGCGCTCCAACTCGTCGCGCACCGCGCGGTAGGCTTCGAGACAAACATCGCGGCTCCCCTCGATCAGAGTGGGATC
>JACQAD010000040.1 GCA_016195125.1 Magnetospirillum sp. | reverse complement strand
CTCCATCGCCGCCGGCAGCGTCGGCCTGCAGATCGGCCTCCAGGACGCCGAGGCGGTCTACATCATCATGAATGATGGCGGCCTCGGCGCCGTGGTCGAGAACAAGTTCAAGGCCGGGGCCGAAGCCGGCGTGGCGGTGGCGGTGATCGGGGCCGGGGCCTCGGCCAACACCACCACCAATGCCGGCGCCGACATCTATGCCTTCTCGCGCGCCGTCGGGCTGTATGGCGGCGCCACCCTGGACGGCGCCGGCATCCTGCCCCGTCATGCCTGGAACGCCGCCTATTACGGCGGCAATCCCCAGCCCGAGGACATCTTGTTCAGCCGTTCCGTGGATTCCCGTCAGGCCGACCGGCTGCGCGATATCCTGTCGCGTTAGGGGGCCATCAGCGCTCCCTAACGATCCTCGCGACGCTCCTTGCGATCCTCGCGACGCTCCTTGCGGTCCTTGTTGAGTTCCTTGCGGTCCTCGCGACGCTCCTTCATGTCGTCGCGCATGTCCTTGCGGTCCTTGCGCAATTCGGCCCGTTCCTTGGCGATTCCGTCCTTGTCGCCCTCGCGCCGTTCCTTGCGCAGCTCATTGCGGTCGTGAACCTCCTTGCGGCGGTCCTGGCCGATCTCGCGGTTGTCCTTTTTCAGGTCGCGGCGATCTTGGCGGATCTCGCGATTGTCCTTGCCGATCTCGCCTTGCTGGGCGCTGGCCGGCAGGGTGATGAAAACCGGCAAGGCGGCCATCAGGGCAATCAGGGTCTTCTTCATGGTCTTTGCTCCGAAGGGAGTGGTGCAGGACGAGGATTTGATTTGGCCTGAGAATTGAGGCGAAAAAAGGAAGAACCGGTGATCATGCCGGGGCGGCCGGCAGATCCATGACGAAGCGGGCGCCGCCGCCCTCGCGGTTCTCGGCCCGCAGGGTACCGCCATGGGCCTCGGCGATCTGGCGCGAGATGGACAGGCCCAGGCCGGAATGGGTGCCGAATTTCTCGCCCTCGGGCCGTTCGGAGTAGAAGCGCTCGAAGATGGCGTCCAGCTTACCCTCGGGGATGCCCGGCCCCTGATCCTCCACCATGACCAGGATATGGCCGCCGTCGCGCCGGGCCGACAGGGCGATGACGCCTCCTTCGGGACTGAACGACGCCGCATTGGCGATGAGATTGCGCAGCACCTGGACCAGCCGGGATTCGATGCCCAAAACCAGGAGCCCGTCCTCTTCCGGCCGGTCGACGGTAAAGCCGATATCGCGATCGGCGCAGGTGCCGCGATAGATCTCGGCCAGGGTGTCGAGCATGGCGGCCAGGGCCACCGGCGCGGTCTCGGCCCGCGACAATTCGGCATCGATGCGCGACGCGTCGGAGATGTCGCTGATCAGCCGGTCCAGCCGCCCCACGTCGTCGAGCACGATGGCCATCAGGCGCGCCCGCTTTTCCGGGTCGTCGAGGCGCGCCGCCGTCTCCACCGCCGAACGCAGGCTGGTCAGCGGATTCTTGATCTCGTGGGCGACATCGGCGGCAAAGGCCTCGATGGCGTCCATGCGCCGCCACAGAGCCTCGGTCATCTCCTTCAGGGCCACGGAGAGCTCGCCGATCTCGTCGCCCCGGGCCGACAGATCGGGCAGGTTATGGACACGGCCATGGCCATGGCGGACCCGCTCGGCGGCCAGGGCCAGACGGCGCACCGGCCGGGCGATGGTCCCGGCCAGATACAGCGACAGGCCGATGGTCAGGCCCAGGGAGAGAACGAAGGCTTCCAGGATGGCGATGCGGACCTGGAACAGCGAGCGGGCGATATTGCTGCCGTCGGCGGTGATCAGCAGGGCGCCGACCACCTGCTTGTAGCGCTGCACCGGCACCGCCACCGACAGCATCAGTGTCCCGTTCTTGCGGGTCCGCACCGCCCAGCCCAGCCGCCCGGCCATGGCGGTCATCACCTCGGTATAATCGTCGGCGCGGGCCTGGGGGCGGTCATGGTAGAGCGGCAGGGTCTCGTCCAGTGGCATCCAGCGGCTGGCCCGGTCCCACATGCGCGCCAGCCGGTCGGTCCAGTGGGGGATGCGCGGCGGCGGCAATTCCTCGATGAGGATGGAGCCGTGATGACCGCCGCTTCGGCGGGAATCGGCGGCCAGTTCGCCGACGCTGCCGAACAGGCGGGCGCGCAGCTTGGCGGGCTCGGCCAGGCGGCGGACCATCTGCTGGGCCATGTCGTGATTGATCTCGAGGAAGCCCTTTTCCTCCTCGAACACCGCGCCCTCGCCGATGGCGGCGGCCACCATCTCGGCATGGGTGCCCAGGCCTTCCAGCTCGGCGCGGATCAGGCCCTGCTTGTAGCGGTCGAGATAGAGCAGCCCGGCCACCAGCACCACCGGCGCCAGCAGGTTGACCGCCAGGATGCGCCTGGTCAGCGGCGAGGCCAGCAACCGCCAGCGCGTCCGCCGCCGGCGCGGCTCGGGCGCCGTTATGGCGGCCTCACTCTTCACGATAGCGGTAGCCGACGCCATAGAGGGTTTCGATCTGGGTGAACTCGTCATCGACTTCCCGGAACTTCTTGCGCAGCCGCTTGATGTGGCTGTCGATGGTGCGGTCATCCACGTAGATGGACTCGCCATAGGCGGAATCGATCAGCTGGTCGCGGTTCTTGACGTGGCCGGGCCGGGTCGCCAGGGATTTGAGAAGCAGGAACTCGGTGACGGTCAGGTCCACCGGCTTGCCCTTCCAGGTGCAGATATGCCGCGACGGGTCCAGGTTGAGCTGACCGCGCACCATGGAATCGCCGCCGGGCTCGTCACCGGCGGCATTGGCCTCCAGGCGGCGGATCAGGGTGCGGATACGCTCGATCAGCAGCTTTTGCGAAAACGGCTTCTTGATGTAATCATCGGCGCCCATGCGCAATCCCAGAAGCTCGTCGATCTCGTCATCCTTGGAGGTGAGGAAGATCACCGGGATGGCCGATTGCTTGCGCAGGCGCTGCAGCAATTCCATGCCGTCCATGCGCGGCATCTTGATGTCGAGCACCGCCAGATCGGTGGGCTGCGCGGTCAAGCCGCGCAGGGCCTCGGCCCCGTCGGTATAGGTGCGGACCTTGAAGCCCTCGGCCTCCAGCGCCATGGACACCGAGGTCAGGATGTTGCGGTCGTCGTCGACCAAAGCGATGGTGTGGGACAAGGGAACCCCTCCGTTCTGTCCAGGCCTAATCTAACAGCCTGGGAATGGTTTGCATCCCGAACATGGCGAAATTATAGTGGCCGGCGATGGTTCCCCGAAATTCGTCGAAAATCGGGGTGAAAATGGGAACGCGGTGCGGCGCCCGAAAAGGGTGCCAATTCCGTGACTGCCCCCGCAACTGTAAGCGGAGAGGATTCGGCCCAAGTGACGCCACTGGCCCCAAAAGGCTGGGAAGGCTATGCCGGACCCCATGACCCGCGAGTCAGGAGACCTGCCATCATCGAGAGTCGTTGCGAGCCCATTCGGCCGGGGTGTGCCGTTGGGTCAAGGGTCCGTTTCGCGGCGACGATAGAGTCTCTCGACGAACGGAGTCTGTTCATCATGCATATCATGGAAGGGTTCCTTCCCGCCGGCCATGCCCTGGCCTGGACCTGTATTTCCGCCCCCTTCGTGGTGGCGGGCGGCCGCTCGCTCCGGCGCACCCGGGCCGAAAAGCCCGAGGCGCGCCTGCCCATCGCCGCCGCCGCCGGCTTCACCTTCGTGCTGTCGGCCCTGAAACTGCCCAGCGTCACCGGTTCGTGCTCGCACCCCACCGGCACCGGACTGGGCGCCATCCAGTTCGGCCCCGGCCTGATGGCGGTGATTGGCACCATCGTCTTGCTGTTCCAAGCCCTGCTGCTGGCCCATGGCGGCCTGTCGACCATGGGAGCCAACGTCTTTTCCATGGCCATCGCCGGGCCGTGGGTGGCCTATGGCGTGTGGAATCTGGCGCGCAAGCTGGGCGCCTCCGCCGCAATCGCCGTGTTCCTGGCCGCCTTCCTGGGCGATCTCGCCACCTATTGCGTGACCTCCCTGCAATTGGCCCTGGCCTTCCCCGATGCCCAGAGCGGCTTTGCCGGCGCCTATGCCAAGTTCGCCGGCATCTTCGCCGTCACCCAGCTGCCCCTGGCGGCGGCCGAGGGTCTGGTGACGGTGGTGGTGATGAACGCCCTCGGCCAGCTTCAGCCTCGCCTGAAGGGAGCCGAAGCATGAGCGCGCGCACCAATTCCCTGCTGCTGGGTCTGGCGGCGCTGATCATCGCGGCGCCGCTGATCCTTGATCCCAAGGCCGAGTTCGGCGGCACCGACGACGCCGCCAGCGCCGTGGTGACCGCCACCAATCCCGGCTACGAGAAGTGGACCGGGCCGTTGTGGCAGCCCGCCAAGGAGATGGAAGGGTTGCTGTTCGCCCTGCAGGCCGCCTTCGGCGCCGGTCTGCTGGGCTATGTCATCGGCCGCCGGCACGGCCGCGACGGCAAATGAATCCCCGCCTTGCCTTGGCCGACGGGATGATCACTCCATGAGTCTGGCCATCGACCGCCTGTCCCAGGCGGGGCGGTGGCGCCGGCGGGCGGTGGCGGAGAAATCCGTCCTCGCCCTCGGCCTGCTGGCCCTCTCCCTGATGTTGCCACCCTGGCCGGGGGCGGCGCTGGTGCTGGCCGCCGCCTGGAGTCTGGCCCTGGCCTTCGCCCGCATTCCCTGGCGCGACTGGCTGGGCCTGAATGCGGCGCCGCTGGGCTTCGTGCTGACCGGCGCCGTCACCCTGCTGGTGGATCTGGGGCCGGGCGGAGCGCATCTGGCCGCGGATGGCGGCGCCCGCGCTCTGGCGCTGGTGCTGCGGGCGGCGGCGGCTTCGTCCTGCCTGCTGCTGCTGGCGGCGACCACGCCCACACCCGATCTGGTCCAGGGGATGCGCCGCCTGGGCCTGCCCGCCGAGATCGCCGAGATCATGCTGCTGACCTGGCGCTTCCTGTTCCTGTTGCTTGAGGCCGCCAGCGCCATCCGCCATGCCCAGGAGGCCCGGCTGGGCTGGTTCGGTCCCCGACGGCAAGTCCGGTCGCTGGGATTGCTGATCGCCCGGCTGCTGCCCCGGGCCATGGACAGCGCCCGGCGACTGGAAGTCGGACTGGCGGCCCGAGGCTTCGACGGCGCCCTGCCCATGCTGTCGACGGCGCGACCGGCGTCGCGTCGGGATCTTGCCCTGGTCCTGGGCGGCCAGACGGTTCTGGCGGGAGTAAGCCTGTGGCTGAGTTGATTCTTGAGGTCCGGGGCCTGACCTACGCCTATCCCGGCGGCATCACCGCCCTGACCGGGCTCTGTCTTGGCGTGGCCCAAGGCCGCAGGCTGGCGATCCTCGGCCCCAATGGCGCTGGCAAGACCACCCTTCTCCTCCATCTGAACGGCACCTTGAAGCCTGCCCATGGGCAAGTGCTGATCGAGGGGCGGGCGGGTGCCTATGACCGCTCCGCCTTGACCCAATGGCGGCGGCGGGTCGGATTGGTGCTGCAGGAGCCCGACGACCAGCTGTTCGCCGCCAGCGTCGCCGAGGACGTTTCCTTCGGCCCCCTCAATCTCGGCCTGTCTGAGGCCGAGACCCGGCACAGGGTGACAGAGGCCCTGGACGTCCTGGGCATCTCCGATCTGGCCGAGCGCGCCACCCACATGCTGTCCTTCGGCCAGAAGAAGCGCGTCGCCATCGCCGGCGCCATGGCCATGCGCCCCGAGGTGCTGCTGCTGGACGAGCCCCTGGCCGGTCTCGACCATCGGGGCGGCCGGCGCCTGCTGACCGCCTTGGGGCAATTGGCGCAAGCCGGCACCACCCTGGTCTTCACCACCCACGACGTGGATCTGGCCCATGAATTCGCCGACGACGTGGCCTTGTTCGATGGCGGGCGCGTTCTGACCCAGGGCCCGGCGGCGCTGGTGCTGGCCGATCGCCCCGCCCTGGCGGCCTGCGGATTGGAGCCGCCGCTGCTGCTGGAACTGGGCGCCCGGACTCGAGAAGAGGCATTGGCCCTGCTGGCGGCGGCGCGGCGGAAGGTGTATTAGACGCTCCTTAATTCAAGGAGAGCCCATGACCCGCTTGCTGCTTTCGACGCTTTCGGCGTTCTTATGGCTGACCGGCGCGGCGCTGGCCGACGGCACCGGCCGCATCTCGGCCCCCGAGGCCTATGCGGCGGCGAAGCAGGGAAGCGTCGTGCTGGTCGATGTCCGCCAGCCCGAGGAAGGCCGCCAGACCGGCCTGGCCGATGGCGCCCATCTGATCCCCATGCGCCATCCCGAGGGCGGCGCCGGATTCATGCGCGACCTGCTGGCCCTGACCAAGGGCGACAAGGACGCCCCCATCGCCCTGGTCTGCCGCACCGGCAGCCGCTCGGCGGCAGTAGCCAAGGCGCTCCGGGAATCCGGCTTCACCCATGTCCTCGATGTGTCGGAGGGCATGGCCGGGTCCAGCGCCGGGCCGGGCTGGCTCAAGCGTGAATTGCCCCTGGTCCGCTGCCCGGTGTGCTGAACGGGACTTTATAAAATTTAGTTTCAATCTAGTCGGCGCGTCATCTTGGACTCGCCGAAGGCGTTTTAGCGGTTTACGCTGACCCATGGCTGATCGGCCGAATGGTCGGTACGGGATGCCAACAGGTGGGAGAACGCCATGAAGTTTTTGCTCGGTACGGCTTGTCTGGCCCTGTCCTTGATGGTGAGCAGCGCTGCGTTCGCGGGCGCCGACGACACCAAGTGGGTGGCCAAGTGTGTCAGCGACAATTCCGACGCCAAGGTGAGCGTCGAGATCGTCGCCAAGTACTGCACCTGCATGAATAACAAGATGGACGACAACGAGACGCTGTCCATTACCGCCTGGGAAAAGAAGCACCCGGCCGAGATGAAGGCCTGCGAGAAGGAAGCGGGCTGGAAATAACCCCCCTCAGCGGGGCGTGAAAGGGCGGGCCGTCTGGCCCGCCCTTATTATTTCTACCGCAGGCTGGCCTCGATATTGCCGCCGTCCACGGTGATGGTGCAGGCGGTGACCTTGGCGGCCTTGGCCAGCCAGACGAAGGCGTCGGCCACATCCTCGGCGGTGACCTCCCGGCCGAGCAGATTGCCCCCCATGTAATCGCCTTCGCTCAGGCCCCGCGCCGTCGAGCGCGCCTTGATCATGTCGTCGGTGAGCAGGCCCGAGGGCGTTCTGGGCGACGCTCTGATGGCCGAAGAAGTTCAGTTCGAACGAGGCGCGCAAGGTTGCGTCGTCGACCTCGCCCACCGCGCCTTGCCAGGCGGCGCCGGCATTGCTGACCACCACGTCGACGCCGCCGAAACGTTCGGCGACGCGGTCGAACGCGGCGCGCACGCTGGCCGGGTCGGTGACGTCGCAGGCGATGCCCACCGCCTTGCCGCCGCATTCCTTGGCGGCCCGTTGCGCCGCGGCCTCGTCACGGTCGAGCACCGCCACCTCGGCGCCCTCGCGCGCAAAGGCCCTGGCGGTGGCGGCGCCGATTCCAGAACCGCCGCCGGTCACCACCACCACCTTGCGGGCCAGGGGCTTTTCGCCGCCCTTGCCCAGCTTGGCCTGTTCCAGCGACCAGTATTCCAGTTCGAACAGATCGGCCTCGGCCACCGGCACGAAGGTTCCGATGGCCTCGGCATCGGTGATGCTGTCCACCGTATTGACGGCGATGTCGGCGGCGATGGCGGCATCCGTGGCAGAGGCGCCGATGCCGAACAGGCCGAGGCCGGGGACCAGGGCGACGCGGGGCATGGGATCAAGCTCGGTCTTGACGCCGCCCAGGCGCTGGTTGTTGCGGGCGAAATAGGCGTGATAGCGGGCCTCGAAAGCCGCGATAGCCGCCTTGGCGCCCTCGGCCCACTGATCCAGCTTGCCCATTTCAGGGGCGGGCAGCACCAAAGGCCAGTTCTTGGTGCGGATGGTGTGGTCGGGAGTGACCACGCCCTGCTGGGAATAGCGCGCCACCTCGGCCCCGTCCACATAGGCGCGGATGGCGGGACTGGTGCGGAAATCCATCAGCCAGCCCTTGCCCTGGTGGGCCAGCAGGCCGCGCAGCAGCGGCGCCACCTCGGCCAGCGGGGCCGGTTCGGCGGGCAGGCCCTTGACGGCCACCAGGGGCTTGCGGCCCTTTTCCAGGCGTTGCTCGGCCAGGGTGACCATCTCGATCATCAGATCATAGGCGGTCCTGGCATCCTCCGCGAAGGTGAAGATGCCGTGCTTGACCAGGATCAGCCCCTCCACCGAGGGATCCTGCTCGTAGACTTCCGCCGCCTTCTTGGCGAGGTCGAAGCCGGGCATGATGTAGGGCACATAGCCCATGCGCTTGCCGTAAACCTCGCGGGCCAGGGCCTCGCCATCCGGCTGGTCCACCAGGGACAGGACGGCGGTGGAATGGGTGTGGTCGATGAACTTGTGCGGCAGGAAGGCGTGCAGCAGCGTCTCCACCGAGGGATTGGGCGAGGACGAATTCATCAGGTTGCCACGCTGGTAATCCACCATGTCCTCGTCGGACAGGCGGTCGAGGGCGCGCAGCTTCAGCAGCGGGGCGAGGCGCACCGCCGGCAGGCCGGCGGGCTCGATGTTGCCCATGTCCCAGCCAGAGCCCTTGACGCACAGAACCTCCACCGTCTCGCCCAGCAGATCGGTCACGCTGGTCTTGCACGAGGTGTTGCCGCCGCCATGCAGGACCAGCCTGGGATCGCCGCCCAGCAGCCTGGTGGTATAGACCCTGAGCGCCAGATCGCGGTTCACCCCCTGGGGGGCATAGCGGGCGACATAGGCTTCGGCTTGTTCGGCGGACCACAGGGACTTCATGACGACCTCGGATGGGCACTTATGCGGAGGTCGGATTATTAGCCCGGATCGCTGCGGATGTCACCACGGCCGCCCATGCCACCATCCCGGCGGAAGAAAGCCTCAGGTGGATTGCGCCAGTAATCCGCCGTGACGCAGACCGCGCAGTCGGGCGATCATCTCCAGGGCGTTGCGGGCCATGCTGACCGTCATGCCGGCATAGCGGTCGGGATGTTCGAGAACCACCAGGGCCTCGCCCTCCAGCTCGTCCAGAATCTCGTCGCTGAGCGACATTCCGCCGCCCATATTCGACAGCCGCATCATCATGACGTCCTCGCCCGAACCTACCCCCACAATGCATCTAGCATACGAAGGGGTAGGGGCGAAGCTATTTTTTGCAATTTCCGACTCTTAAGTATTAGAAGCCTAATACTTCCGCTGCGGTTTCGGGGTCAAGCCGCACATCCAGCCATGACATTCCCCAATGCAGATGGGCTCCGGTGGCAAGGCCGGTCGCGCCGACGGCACCGATGATCTGACCGCGACCGACCTTCGCCCCGGCGGCAACGTCCAGGCGCGACAGATGCCCATAGCTGGAGATCACACCGAGGCCGTGATCGATCATGATGGTGCGACCGGTCAGAAACAGATCGGGCGCCGCCAGCACCACCTTGCCGGCGGCGGCGGCGTGGACGGGGGTTCCCTGGGGGGCGGCGATGTCCAGGCCGGAATGGGGCGCGCCCGCAATGCCGTTATAGACGCGCTGGCTGCCGAAGACGCCCGACACCACGCCTTCGGCCGGCCGGACGAGGCCGTCAAGAAACCGGGCATCGAAGCTGATATCGGCCCGTAACGCCCTCAGCATTTCGGTCTCGGCCCGCAACCGCGCCAGCGAGGCCTTATCGGGCTCGACCTTATCCCTGGGAACGCCGTCGATGCTCTGTACCGGCCAATCCCGCCGTGCGATGGCCAGGGCGCGGGTTTCCTCGCGCCCATCGGAGAGGACGACCTTGACCTGGACCATGGATTCGGCGTCCCGGCCGAAGCCGACCACGTAGCGCCCCTGGGAATCCACCGGCACCGGCCGGCCATCCAGAGTCACCCGAGCCCCCGGCGCCACTTGCCCCAGGGCGAGTCCGCCCTGTTCCAGCCTGCCCTTGAGACAGATCTCGCCCGAGGCCGGCCCGCCCCACAGCCAGACCGCCATCAGGGCCAGGAACAGCCCGGCCCTAGCGCTTGGGCGCCCACATGAGTGTGGCATTGCCGCTCTCTTTGTTGCACAGCTCGGTGATGATGGCCGATGACACCCGGGTTGGCGTAACGCCATTGACGCTCAGCAGGCCCTTCTTGACCAGCTTCATGCCCGAGGACGAG
>JACQAD010000230.1 GCA_016195125.1 Magnetospirillum sp. | reverse complement strand
TCGCCGACATCGCCGCCTATTTCGCCGGCCAGAAACCCTCGACACCGCCGGCGACAACCGATCGCGCCCGCTTCGCCAAGGGACGCAAGCTGGGCGAGGCCCTGCTGGAGCCCACCCGCATCTATGTGAAGAGCTGTCTGGCCGCCATCAAGGCCGACACCATCAAGGCCCTGGCCCATATCACCGGCGGCGGCCTGATCGAGAACGTGCCGCGCGTCCTGCCCGAGGGCGTGGTCGCCGAGATCGACGGCTCGGCCTGGGCGCTGCCGCCGGTCTTCAAATGGCTGGCCAAGGAAGGTGGCGTCGTCGCCCACGAGATGGCGCGGACCTTCAATTGCGGCATCGGCATGGTGGTGGTGGTCTCGGCCGCCAAGGCCGACGAGGCCGCCCGCATCCTGAGCCAACACGGCGAAACCGTCATTCGCATCGGCCGCATCCGCGCCCGCCAGGGGGACGAGGCCCAGAGCCAGGTGCTGAACCAGGGCGATTGGATGTAAGTCCGCCTGTCATCCCCGGCCAGTTCGAGGGATCTTTGACGCGACATCGTCTCAAAGATCCTTCGCGGTGCCCGGGATGATGCTTAAGGATCGGGAATGATGAGCACGCGCAAGAAAGTCGGCGTTCTGGTCTCGGGACGGGGCAGCAATCTTCAGGCCCTGCTCGATGCCTGCGCCGACCCCGCCTTCCCGGCCGAAATCGCCCTGGTCATCTCCAACGTCCCCGGCGTTTATGCCCTGGAGCGGGCCGCCAAGGCCGGCGTGCCCTCCCTGGTCATTCCCCACAAGGGCTTCCCGTCGCGCGACGCCTTCGATGCCGAGATGGACAAGGCTCTGCGCGCGGCCGGCATCGAGATCGTCTGCCTGGCCGGCTTCATGCGCCTGTTGTCCACCGGCTTTGCCCAGGCCTGGCGTGACCGGATGATCAACATCCACCCGGCCTTGCTGCCCTCGTTCAAGGGTCTGCATACCCACCGCCGCGCCTTGGAGGCCGGGGTCAAGCTGCATGGCTGCACCGTCCATCTGGTGACGCCGGAATTGGACGACGGCCCCATTCTGGTACAGAAGGCGGTACCGGTCCTGGCGTCCGACGACGAGGACAGTCTGGCCGCCCGCGTGCTGGAGCAGGAGCACAAGGCCTACCCGGAAGCGCTGCGCCTGCTGGCCGAGGGAAGGGTGCTGGTCGAGGGCAACCGCGCCCTCATCCGTGATGCCTGAGTCGATCCTGGTCTATGTGGGCCTGGACGCGGTCGGCGACGGGCTGATCAAGCTTCCCTTCGTCCGCGCCCTGCGCGCCGCCTTTCCCCAGGCCCGCATCACCTGGATGGCGGGCAAGGGTCATACGGTCTTCGCCGATACATTGGCACCGCTGGTGACCGGACTGATCGACGAGGTGCTGGACGAAGCCGGCATCGGCTCGCGCCCGCAGGAAATCCTGCGCCGTCCCTTGGCCGGCCGCGCCTTCGATCTGATCATCGACACCCAGCGCCGCCTGCTCACCACCTTGATCCTGAAACGCATCCGCCATTCCCGCTTTATCTCGGCCACCGGCGATTTCCGCTTCTCCGACGCGCGCCCGAAACCGGGCTGGGTGCGCCCCGCCTCCCTGGCGGCTCAGATGATGGCGCTGGTGGAGGTGGCGGGCGGCAAGACCGATCAGGCCGCCTTTCCCCTGCCCCGCGACGAGGCGACCGAGACCCTGGCCGAACGCCTGTTGCCCGAAGGAGGGCGCTATGTGGGCTTCGCCCCCGGAGCCGGCGGCCGTCACAAATGCTGGCCGCTGGAACGCTACGTCGCCCTTGCCGCATCGCTGGAGGACGTGGTCCCGGTCTTCCTGCTGGGTCCGGCCGAGGCCAAGGATTGGGCCGAGACCATTCGCGTTGCCCTGCCCCGCGCCTTGCTGCCCCTGCAGCAGGCGGAGGTGCAAAGCCCCATGCTGACCATCGCCCTGGCACGGCATCTTTGCGCCGCCATCGCCAATGACAGCGGCACCGGCCATATGCTGGCCGCCGCCGATATTCCCCTGATCTCCCTGTTCGGGCCGACCCCGGCCCTTAAATTCGCCCCCATCACCCGCCATCCCCACGTGATCCGCGCCCAGGATTTCGGGGCCGAAAGCATGGATGCCATTCCGCTGGCGGCGGTGACGGACGTTTTACGGCGGCTGCTGAGCACCTGATGCTTTGACCGGGAGGAAGGCTGCGGCTACCATATCCTCGCAATTGCAACATCGAGTGCCGTCATGAACATCAAGGACCATATTCGCGGTGTTCCCGACTTCCCCAAGCCGGGCATCCTGTTCTACGACATCTCCACCCTGCTGGCTCATCCCGACGCCTGGCAAGTGGCCATGGGCCGTCTGGCCCGCGATGTCATCAAGTTCCAGCCCGACGTGCTGGCCGGCATCGAATCCCGCGGCTTCCTGGTGGCGGCGCCCTTGGCGCTGAAGCTGGGCTGCGGCTTCGTCATGCTGCGCAAGAAGGGCAAGCTGCCGGGCAAGACCATCCGCCACGATTACGAGCTGGAATACGGCACCGACACCATCGAGATTCAGGAAGACGCCATCAAGGAGGGCCAGCGCGTGGTCATCCTCGACGACCTTCTGGCCACCGGCGGCACCATGAATGCCGGTATCCAGCTGCTGCGCAAGATCGGCGCCCATGTCACCGGAGCGGCAACGATCATCGATCTGGCCTTCCTGCCCGGCCGTCAGCGCCTCAAGGAACTGGACGTCCCCTATACCTGCCTGGCCTCCTACGACGAATAGGCGCTTCTCGTGGTCCGATCGTCGACGGCGTCGCCCTCTACGATTCCGCGAACCGCCTGGTCACCTGCAACGAGCGCTACCGGCTCATGCTGTCCCCCATCGCCTCCTGCGTGGTTCCGGGAACCACCTTCGAGCATATGATGAGCGAACTGGCCCGGATCGAGAACCGGGGCGAGGAATGGCTGCGGGGCAAATTGGCCGAAGGCGGCCTGGCCGATGCCACGACCCGCGAAGACCAGTTTCTCGACGGCCATTGGGTGACGGTCAATGCCTACGCCACCTTCGATGGCGGCCAATTGCGCATCCTGCGTGACATCACCCAGCGCAAGCAGGCGCAATTGTCGCTGGAAAGCACGGTAACCTGGCTTAAGGGCGTCATGGACACGGTGGTGGACGGCATCATCACCATCGACGAGACCGCCACCGTTCTGTCCTTTAATCCCGCAGCCCAGCGCCTGTTCGGTTATGCCCCCGAAGACGTGGTCGGTTACAACGTCAACATCTTGATGCCCGAACCCTATTTCAGCGCCCATGACGGCTATATCCGCCGTTACCTGGAAACCGGACAGAAGCGTATCGGTCAGGCGGGGAGAGAAGTGGAAGGCCTGCGCCGCGACGGCACCCGCTTTCCCATGGAACTGGCGGTGGCCGAGATGCGTCAGGGCGACATGCTGACCTTCATCGGCGTCATCCGCGACATCAGCGAGCGCAAGCGGGGCGAGAGGGCCCTGCTGGACAGCCAGAGCCGCTTCCGCCATCAGGCCAACCGCCTGCAGGCCATCATCGACAACATGCCTCAGGGCGTGGCGGTGTTCGCCGCCGATGACGCCCTGGTCGCCCTGAACGAAGCGGCCATCCGCATGCTGGGTCTGCCCGAGGCGGAGATCACACCCGGCACCATCGACGTTTCCCTGTTCATGGCCCTGCTGGCCGCCAATGACAATCCCCCCGGACAAAGCGTCGTGCAACTGACCGCCGATCTGGCGGAAAACATCCGCGAGCGTCCCGAGATGGTGTTCGAGCACGCCTCGGCCAGCGGGGTGATCATGGAGGTCCGTTCGTCCTCCATGCCCGGCGGCGGACTGATTCTGAGCTTCACCGACGTCACCGACCGCAAGCGCGTCGAACGCACGCTGCGCGACGCCAAGGACGAGGCCGAGCGCGGCAATCGCGCCAAGAACACCTTCCTGGCCAATATCAGCCACGAGCTGCGTACACCGTTGAACGCCATCATCGGCTTCTCGGAAATGATGAAGCACGAGATCTTCGGCCCGCTGGAGCCGGCCAGCTACCGGGCCTATGTGGATGACATCCACGAAAGCGGCATGCATCTCCTGGAACTGATCAACGACATCCTCGACATGTCCAAGGCCGAGGCCGGCATGACCGATCTCGTGGAATCAGCGGTGGATGTGGGAGACCTGATCCGCTCCTCCATGCGGCTGCTGAGCCGCCGGGCCGGCAATGGCGGCATCACCCTCTCCGAGACGATCCCCGAGAGCCTGCCCTTTCTGCTGGCCGACGAACGGCGCCTGCGCCAGATCGTCCTCAACCTGGGCTCCAACGCCGTCAAGTTCACCGAGGATGGCGGTATCGTCACCATCGGCGCCCAGGTTACCGCCGATGGCTTCATCATCACCATCGCCGATACCGGCATCGGCATGAGCCCCGAGGACATGTCCAGAGTGATGGAGCCTTTCGTCCAGGCCGATACCCGCCTGTCGCGCAAATACGAGGGCAGCGGCCTCGGCCTGCCCCTGACCAAGGCCCTGGTCCTGGCCCATGGCGGCACCCTCACCCTGGACAGCAAGGTCGGGCGGGGCACCACCGTCACCGTCACCTTCCCGCCGGCGCGAATCCTCGGCTCCGATCTGGCGTCGGGCGATATCTGAGATCAGGTCTGCACGGAACAAGCCGAATGGAACTGAACGTTCACAGCAAATCCGTCCACGCCGCCCACTGGGGAGAGTCCATCAATCCGGCATTGGTGATGGTCCACGGGGCCGGCGGCAATCATGCGGTCTGGAGCCTGGTGGCGCCCAATGTGGCTGCCGAGGGCTATTACGTGCTTGCCCCCGACCTACCCGGCCACGGCCTTTCCGAGGGCGAGGCCCTGACCTCCATCCCCGCTCTGGCCGATTGGCTGACGGCCTTTCTCGATGCCGCCGGCCTTCAGCGCGTCATCCTGGCCGGGCATTCCATGGGGGC
>JACQAD010000213.1 GCA_016195125.1 Magnetospirillum sp. | reverse complement strand
GTCAAGTCCACCGCCCTGAGGCTGGGCGACGCCACGGTCACGTGGCTGTGGCTGTTCTATCCCATGGCCTTGGCGCTGATCGGGGCGGCGGGCTGGGCGGCGGGACTGGGCTGGGGATTCTGGCCCTTTCTGGCCCTGGCCGGAGCCCATCTGGTCTGGCAGATCCGCCAGGTCGATATCCACGATGGCGCCGATTGCCTGGCGAAATTCAAATCCAACCGCCATTTCGGCTGGCTGGTCCTGGCCGCCATCGTGGCGGGGAGAGTGCTGTGACGGTGGGCTTGCGCCATTACACGGCAAAGGGCACAATCCCGATGTCCAACTAACGGTGACGTCAAGATGAGCGCTGGGGCTGGTGGCAAGTCTGGTGACAAGTTCGGGGTATTTCTTCTAGGAATGCTTGCGGGGATGGCTGCGGTATCCCTGATCTACGATGCGCCGAAGCGGAGCCGTCGGTACGAGGACTATCAGCGAGATAAGGAAAAGGCCGGGACAGGCTCAATGCTTCCGGCGCCTCTCGGCCTCAGTGATTCCGGCTCAGGCATTTTAAAGCGATGATCGAAGTGCCTGGGGACGAGGATAGTCGACCGTCTCTTCAGGGAGATAGATTTCTTGAAACCGAGTTGCGGAAATTAGGCATTCCAGAGGTCGAGTGGCCCAAGGTTTTCGCTGTCATTCAGACCCGCATTTCTCAACACAATTACCATTTGTCTGATGGCCCCTGGATTTCTTACGACGCAATACAGCGGCTTGATGACATTTATCCTGGTTTCGGGGGAGCCTACGCAAAACTGATGCTGGAGCGTGGGCGGGTGGCGTTGGTACACGAAGAACATGAAATTGCCTGGGAAAAGGATGAGCAGGCCATCCAGAGGGATAATCTTAAGCGGGGGATGAGCTTTGGGCTCGTCGTTTCTCTGGCCTTGGTCGCCGGGGCAGTGTATTGCGCGGTCATTGGTGCCACAGCCATCGGGTTGGCTCTTGTTGGCGCGTCTGCCCTCGGCATGGTGAGCAAGTTTATTGACGGGGCGCATCGCAAGTAATGACCCCTGTTTCCACCACCTACGAAGCGGCCAGCGCCTTCATCCAGGCCAACACCGAAATCGCCAGCCCACCGGCCTGCCCGGAGATCCGGCTGTGGACCGCCACCGAGGTGACGCCCTTGTGGGAGGCCACCGAGGAGGCGCTGCTGCGGGTCAATCTGCCGCCGCCCTATTGGGCGTTCTGCTGGGCCGGTGGTCAGGCCCTGACCCGCTGGGTGCTGGATCATCCCGAGCTGGTGGCGGGCAAGAGGGTGCTCGACTTCGCCGCCGGGTCGGGCGTCAGCGCCCTGGCGGCCGCCAAGATGGGCGCCGCCAAGGTCGAGGCTGCCGAGATCGACCCCATGGCCTGCTACGCCATCCGCCTCAACGCCGAACTCAACGACGTGGCAGTGGAGGTTCTGGCCGACGACGTGGTGGGCAGCCCGTGCCGCTGGGACGTGGTGGTGGCCGGCGACGTCTGCTACGAGGCGCCCATGACCGCCCATATCTGGCCGTGGCTGATATCCCTGGCCGCCGAGGGCGCCATGGTGATCATGGCCGATCCCGGCCGCGCCTATTTGCCCAAGACCGGCCTGCTGCGGGTCGGGCAGTACACGGTGGTCACCAGCCTGGACCTGGAAGACAAAGCCCAGCGCGACGTCGGCATCTACAAGCTGGTCGGCTGAGACCATGGCCCGGTGAGCCGGACTCATCGGGCCATGGATAGGCCCAAGGGGTCGCGCCGCTTATGCGGCGGAAGCCAAGGGCCACGGAGGTGGCCTGCCCGGCGCTTGAGGGGCAAATAGGTCTTACTCGCCCATGTTGAGCAGGGCGCCGCGGGTACGGGCGCCGTGCCAAGACCACAGGAACACGGCGGCTCCCAGGCTCAGGTAAAGGGCATCGAGCGCCATGGCCGAGGCCAGCAGGTCCAGGCGCAGGACGCCGTCGAACACCAATGCGCGCATGCCCTCGAACACATGGGCGGGGGGCAGGGCCCAGGCCAGGGGCTGCAGCCAGACGGGCAGGGTGGCGATGGGATAGTAGATGCCGGCCAGGGGCGCCATGGCGAAGATCATCACCCAGGCCAGACTCTCGGCTCCCAGGCCGAAGCGCAGCACCATGGCTGACACCGCCAGCCCCATGGCCCAGCCGCTGACCATCAGGCTCATCCAGAACGCCAGCAGTGGCAGGCCCAGGCTGAAGATGGAATAGTGATAGAGCGGTATGGCCAGCAGGGCGGCGGGCAATACCCCGATCACCGTGCGGATCAGGCTCATGCACAGCATGGAGGCCACCAGCTCGTAAGGACGCAGCGGACTTACCGACAGATGGCCGAGATTGCGCGACCACATCTCCTCCAGGAAGGAGAGCGCCACCCCCAGATTGCCCCTGAACATCACATCCCACAGCAGCACGGCGCCGATCAGGATGCCACCGGCCTGGGCCACCCAGGTGGAATGGCCGGCGAAGAACTGGCTGGTGAAGCCCCACACCACCATGTTGATGGCCGGCCAATAGGCCATCTCCAGCAGGCGCGGCCACGAGCCCTTGAGGATATAGAGATGCCGAAGGCACATGGCCCCGACCCGGCGCGGCGAGAACACCTCGCTCATGCGGGATTCTCCGGCCGCTGACGGTCGCGGGCGATGTCCAGGAACACCTCCTCCATGGTGGCGCGGCCGAAGCGCTCGATGAGGGCGGCGGGCGAGCCCTGATCGACGATGCGGCCCAGCTTCATGATCAGGACGTGGTCGCACATGCGTTCGACCTCGGTCATGTTGTGTGACGCCAGCACGATGGTGGCGCCGGTTCGCCGGCGGTAGGACTGGAAATAATGCCGCACCCAATCGGCGGTATCGGGGTCCAGGGAGGCGGTGGGCTCGTCCAGCAGCAGCAATTGCGGCTTGTTCAAAAGGGCCTTGGCCAGGGCGACGCGGGTCTTCTGCCCGGCCGACAGCTTGCCCGATGGCCGGTCGATGAAGTCGCCCAGTTCCAACTCGTCGGTCAGTTCGGCGATCCGGGCCTTGAGGCCGGCGACCCCGTAGAGATGGCCGTAGACCGTCAGGTTCTGGCGCACCGACAGGCGATGGGGCAAATCCACATAGGGGCTGGAGAAGTTGAGACGCGGCAGCACCCGGTAACGGTGGCGCACCATGTCCTCGCCCAGCACGCGGATGCTTCCCGCGGAGGGCAGCAACAGGCCCAGCAGCATGGACAGCGTCGTGGTCTTGCCGGCACCGTTGCCGCCGAGCAGGGCGGTGGTCGAGCCGGCGGCGATGTCAAAGCTGACGTCGTTCACGGCCAGGACCGGGCCGAAGCTCTTGGAGAGCGAGCGGACTTGGATGGCGGTCAAGGACGGGGACGGGCCCGCATTCCGCGCTTGCGCGGGTCGCCCTGGATCAGGGACTCGATATGGCGGCCCTGGAACAGGGTGATGCCCACCGAATGGCCGTATTCGATGCCGGCCTGGTTGTCGCAGCGGCACAGGATGATGCGGGTGACGCCGATGCGGCGCAGCGCCTCGGTCTTCTTGTCCTTTTCCTCGGTCAGGGACGGATCCCAGATCAGCTTGATCAGATCGGCGCCCAGGCGCTCGCGATCGACGAAGGGCAATTGCGAATAGGCCAGCCCGTCGATGCAGATGCGATAGCCGCGGTCATGGGCGAAGTCGCGGGCGAACAGATAGCCGGCCAGATCGGCGAAGATGTCGACCTTTTGCAGCTCCAGGACGATGGTGCCGCGCATGCCGGCCTTGACGTTGTCGTCGAACACCAGGAATTCGGGGGAAAGGATGGTCGAGACGTTGAGGTTGATGCTGATGTCGCCTTCCAGGGTGCGGTCGTCGTGCTTGTTCAGCATGGCGAGCACCCGGCGGTCCAGGGTCTCGGTCAGCTGCTGTAACAGCCAGGGGCTGGAGGCGACGTTGACGCTGGGGAACAGGGTCTGGCGCAGATCGGCG
>JACQAD010000212.1 GCA_016195125.1 Magnetospirillum sp. | reverse complement strand
GGCCGCTCATGATGCCGGCTCCGTCTGCAGACGCTTCTCCAGCGCCGCCGCCTGGACATCGCCACGGGCATCGCCGGATTTGGCGGCCCGGCGGAACCAGCGAACCGCCGCCGCCTCGTCGCGATCGACGCCGACGCCCAGCGCCAGCATCACCGCATAATTGTATTGAGCCTCGGCCAGTCCCTGCTCGGCGGCACGGCGGCACAGCATGGCCGCCTCGGTGGGATCGGCGTCGGCGCCGCGCCCCTGGCGCAGCATGTTGGACAGGTTGTGCAATGCCGAGGCCAGGCCCTGATCGGCGGCCTGACGGTAAAGCTCCACCGCCTGGGCCTCGTCACGCTCGACCCCGAGGCCGCTTTCGTACAGGGCGCCCAGGGCGAACAGGGCGCTGGCATCGCCCTGTTCGGCGGCCTGCTTGAACCATTGGACCGCCACTTCCGGGCTGGCCTCGACCCCACGGCCATGGCGGATCATGTTGCCCAGGTTGAACTGGGCGCCGGCATCACCCTGCTTGGCTGCCTCGCGGAACCATTTGAGGGCATGGGCGTTGCTTTGGGCCACTCCCAGGCCCTGATCGTACATCACCGCCAGCGAGAACTGCCCCCTGGCATCGCCGGCCTTGGCCGCCTGGGTATAGAGGCGAACCGCCTCGGCCAGATCGGCGGGCACGCCCTTGCCCTCGCGATAGGCATTGCCCAGCGCGACCATGGCGGCAAGGTCACCCTTATCCACTCCGGCGCGCAGCATGACCGGATCGTCCACGGACTCGCCGATCTGCAGCGGATCGGTTTCCACCTCGACCACCGGCAGAGCAATGACCTTGGGCTTGGCCGGAGCCTTGGCGGCGGGCTTGGAAGCCGGCTTGGGAGCTGGTTCGGGTTCTGGCTCCGGCTCCGGCTCGGCGGCGGGGGGAGGAGCGGCGGACGGCGCTTCGCCGGCCGGGCCCCAGTCGATGCGCGGAGCCGCCTTGCGGGGGCCGGGAAGATCATCGACCCGGCGGCGCACATCCACGCCCTCGGCCGCCATCTTCTTCAGCAGCGCCATGGCATCGGCATTGCCCTGACGCGCCGAACGCACCAGCCACACCACCGCCTCGTCCATGTCGCGCTTGACCTGATAGCCCAGACGGTAGAGATCGCCGAGCTTGAACTGGGCAACCGGATCATTGTCCAGAGCCAGGCGGCGATAACGTGTGACGATCTCCGGTTCCCGCGCCATTCTGGCCATCCATCCCGAGTGAACCGCCATCTACAATGCCGCAATGCCCGGACAGAGTCGATGCGATCTTCCTTCGGCATATTCCTTTTGTTCGGGCGAACATCCTTGCGGTGGCGCCATCCAGGCTCTATGACCAGCCGCACAAGTCACCAGGAGCGCGCCATGGCCCGCAAGAAGCCGACCGACAACACCTATGTGCTGTTCGATGTCATCTATCAAGATGGCGCCGTCCGATCCAACCGCAAGATTCCCAGCGCCGAACTGATGGGCCCCGAGGGTTTCGATATCGCCCAATCCCTGATCGAGGAGCAGGACCGCAAGATCGACGAGATGTCGGGCAATCCGCGCGGCCCCATCAAGTCCATCGCCCGCTCGCCCGGACAATAGCCCCCGACGTGGACCGGATTCGGCTGGATCAGGAGACCTGGCTTTATACGGGGATGGGCGACGATTCCGAGACCCGGGCGCGAATCCTGCGCCGTCATCTCGGCCTCGAACTGAACCTGCCGCCCGACGCCGTGACCCTGAGGTCAGGCCCCGGCGGCAAGCCGGAACTGGCCGATACCGCCCTGGGATTGTGGTTCAACCTCTCCCATTGTCCCGGCCTGCTTCTGATCGCCACGTCGCGCCGGGGGAATGTGGGGGCTGACCTCGAAACCATGGCGCGCTGCCGTCAATCCGCCGATCTGGCCGCACGGGAATTCTCCACCGCCGAACGGAAGATGCTGGCCGCCCTGCCCGCAACATCGCGCCCCCTCGCCTTCGCCCGATTGTGGACAGGCAAGGAGGCGGTGCTGAAGGCTCGGGGAACCGGGATCGTCCAAGGTCTCGCCCAACCCGATCTGGCCCCGATTCTCGACGGGGAGATCCCACCACCATGGACACATATCGTTGCGGAGATGGGGGACGACCACTATACTGTGTCCTGGTATACCCTCCCTATCCATGAGGCGATGGTCGTGGCCGCCCGTGCCGATGACGCGGCGGCAATGGCATGATGCCTTGCGGAATCATGAATGAAGTGACGCCAGTCTTGCCTTCCGCCCTGTTCGGCCCCAGCGATTCCTCCTTGATCCGCGACGAACTCCTGTGGGAGATCTTTGCCGCCAGCGCCGGACGGGTTCCCCATTCCGAGGCCATCACCTTCGCCGGCCAGACCCTGACCTACGGCGAAGTGGCGGCACGCGCCGAAAGCGTCGCCCGCGCCCTCAGCGCCAGGGGGATCGGCCGGGGCTGCTTCGTCGGCCTGTGGATGAGCCGGTCGCTGGACCTGCACGTGGCGCTGCTGGGTATTCTGCGGGCCGGAGCGGCCTATATCCCCTTCGACACCGACGCCCCCGCCGAGCGCGTCGCCGAATGCCTGGGCGATTGCGGCGCCTCGGCCCTGATCGTCGATGCCGTGACCATGGGCGCCATCAGCGGCGCCATGCCGGCCGAAGCCCTGGCCCTGCCCGCCCTGGAGGCCGCCGCTCCGTCGGGCGACGCCCCCGACCTTCGCGCCTTGGGAGCCAGTTCGGCCGATCCCGCCTATGCCATCTACACCTCGGGCTCCACCGGCAAGCCCAAGGCCATCGTCATCAGCCACGGCAATATCTGTCACTACCTGCGTTCGGCCAACAGTCTCTACCGCATCACCTTCGACGACGTGGTGTTCCAGGGCGCCTCGGTGGCCTTCGACCTGTCGCTGGAAGAGATCTTCATTCCCTATCTGGTGGGCGCGCGCCTGTGGGTGGCCGGCCGCCAGACCATGGCCGAAGCCGATCGCCTACCCCAGGTGCTGACCGAGGCCGGGATCACCGTCCTCGACACGGTGCCGACCCTGTTGGGCTTGCTGAGCGCCGACATCGCCTCGCTGCGGGTCATCATCCTGGGCGGCGAGGCCTGCCCGCCCGCCCTGGCCGAGCGCTGGTGCCGGCCGGGACGGCGTCTGTTCAATGCCTCGGGCCCCACCGAG
>JACQAD010000022.1 GCA_016195125.1 Magnetospirillum sp. | reverse complement strand
GTCGCTGGAAAGTGATCATGCCCCCAAGACGGTGGCCGATTTCCTGATGCGCTGCCTGTTCACCATGTTCGCCGAGGATGTGGGCCTATTGAAGGAGCGCTCCTTCACCGAGCTGCTGCAGGAGAACAGGCCCAATCCCCCCGTTCTCTGTCAGATGCTGACCAGCCTGTGGCAGGACATGAACAGCGGCGCCTCGTTTTCCCCGGTCATCCGCGACGCCGTGCCGCAATTCAACGGCGCCCTTTACGCCAATGCCACGGCCCTGGCACTGTCGGCGGCCCAGATCGACCTGCTGATCCTGGCGGCCAGGGCCGATTGGCGCGAAGTCGAGCCCGCCATCTTCGGAACCCTGCTGGAGCGTGCCCTGGATGAGGGCGAGCGCCACAAGCTGGGCGCCCACTACACGCCGCGCGCCTATGTGGAGCGGCTGGTCCTGCCCACCATCATCGAGCCTCTGCGGGCCGAATGGGACGACGTCAAGATCGCCGCCCTGACCGCCGCCAATGCCGGTGATCTGGCCGGTGCCATCAAGGCGGTAAAGGACTTTCACCACCATCTGTGTTCCGTCACCGTGCTGGACCCGGCCTGCGGCAGCGGCAACTTCCTGTATGTCACCCTGGAACACATGAAGCGCCTGGAAGGCGAGGTGGTCGATCTGCTGGTCACCGAACTGGGCGAGAAGCAGGACGCGCTCGACCTCTCCAGCCACACCGTCGATCCCCACCAATTCCTGGGGATCGAGAAGAACGAGCGCGCCGTTCCCATCGCCGAGATGGTGCTGTGGATCGGCCATCTGCAATGGTACGCCCGCTCGCGCCCCAATTTCACCGCCTGGCCCAAGCCGGTGTTGCGGCAATACGGCAATATTCGCGCCGGCGATGCGGTCCTGGCTTGGCGCGATATCCAACTGGTCAGAGACGATCACGGCAAACCGCTGAGCCGCTGGGACGGCATCTCCAAGAAGTCCGACCCGATCACCGGCGCCCAGATCCCCGACGAGACCAAGCGGGTGGAGATGGAGAGATATCTGGGGCCGAAGCCGGCGGAATGGCCCCCGGCCGATTACATCATCGGCAACCCCCCCTTCATCGGCGGCAAGGATTTGCGCCAGGAATTGGGCGACGGCTATGCCGAGGCCCTGTGGGCGGTCTATGGCAAGCGGGTGCCCAATGCCGCCGATTTCATCATGTATTGGTGGCACAAGGCCGCCGACAAGGTCAGAACGGCCAAGGCCAAGCGCTTTGGCTTCATCACCACCAATTCCCTGCCCCAGACCTTCAACCGGCGGGTGCTCGAGGTCCATATGAGCGGCCGCCACCCCGTCGGCCTGCGGTTCGCCATTGCCGATCACCCCTGGGTCAAGGCTCTGAACGAGAACGAGGAAGAAGCGGTGCGCGACGCCGCCCAGGTCCGCGTCGCCATGAGTGTCGGGGTTCGTGGCGCCTGTGACGGCAAGCTGCAAACCGTCATCGCCGAAAAAGCCGGCAAGGACGATTCCGCCGATGTGCAACTGGAGCAGCGAATCGGCAAAATCAACGCCGACCTGACCATCGGGGCGGATGTCACCAAGGCACAGACGCTTCGCGCCAATGAGCGCGTGTCATCGCCTGGGGTAAAACTTCACGGCGCCGGCTTCATCGTCACCCCCGACCAGGCCGAGGCCCTGGGCCTGGGGCGAATTCCCGGCCTGGACAAGCACATCCTCGCCTACCGTAACGGCAGGGATCTGACCGCCAGGCCGCGCGGGGTCATGGTCATCGACCTGTTCGGCCTGAAGGAAGACGAGGTGCGGCAACGCTTCCCCGAAACCTACCAATGGGTCTTGGAGCGGGTAAAGCCCGAACGCGATCAGAACAATCGCGAGACCTATCGGACGTCCTGGTGGATTTTCGGTGAACCGCGCCGGGATTTCCGGCCCGCCCTCGCCGGCCTGCCCCGCTATATCGCCACGGTGGAAACCGCCAAGCACCGGATTTTTCAGTTTCTTGACGCCTCCATCCGCCCCGACAACATGCTGGTCAATATCGCCAGCAGCGACGCCTATCACCTTGGTGTCCTGTCCAGCCGCCTTCATGTGACCTGGGCACTGAGCGCGGGCGGAAGACTGGGTGTCGGCAATGACCCCCGCTACAACAAGACCCGCTGCTTCGATACATTCCCCTTCCCTGATGCGTCGGAGGCTAGGAAAGACCGCATCCGCACCCTCGCCGAGGAGCTGGATGCGCTACGCAAGCGCCAATTGGCGAGCCGTCCCGAGCTGACCCTGACCGGCCTTTACAACGTGCTGGTCAAACTGCGCGCCGGCAAGCCGCTGGATGAGGACGAGCGCGCCGTCAACGATAAGGGACTGGTCGGTGTCCTGCGCAAACTGCACGATGATCTGAATTCGGCGGTGGCCGATGCCTATGGCTGGCCGGGCGATCTCGCCGAGGCCGATATCCTTTGCCGCCTCGTGGCCTTGAACAAGCAGCGCCGGCAGGAGGAAATCTCCGGCAAAGTGCGCTGGCTGCGGCCCGACTTCCAAACCGGCCGCGCCTCCACCCCTATCGCCAAGCGCGAAATCAATATGGAATTGGAGGAAGGCGAAGCGATCGCCGCGCTCCTTCCCTGGCCCAAGATCTTGGCGGAACAGGTCCAGGCCATCCGCGCCGTGCTTGCCCGCCTGGGGCCACAACCCAGTGTCGAGGCCATCGCCAAGCAGTTCAGGGGCGCCAAGCGCGACCGCGTTGCCGAAATCCTCCAGGCCATGGCCTTGATGGGGTAGACGCCACGCCGCCTCCTTGAAGGGTGTCGCATAAAGAGATTCTTACGGCTTTCCCTGTCGAACCCTTACGCCCGTCGGGGTGACCATGAATCCTTGGCCGCAAACGTCTGCCGGCCCGAAGGAGCCGGTCATGGGCGACAAGGAATATATGGGATTGCTGATGGGCCTGGGACTGGCGATGGCCTTCGTGGTCTACCTGATCCGCATCTACCGCCACCCGGAACGGTATGAGTGGCTGGCCTTGACCGGTGAACCCGCCAAGCCCGCCGCCGGCACCGTCAGAAACGGTGCCGCACGGCCTCCGGGAACGGAATCTACGGCTTCGGACTGACGAATTCGACGGCGCTGGGCTTGGTCTCGGTATCCTTGGGCGCGGCGCTGCCCTGGCCGGGTGACGGCTCGGCGACGGCGGCGGGAATCGGCGAAGCCGGTGCCGGGCTGGCGGCGGCGGCCGGGCTGGCGGCGGCGGCGTCTGCCGGGCGCGGCGTATGGCTGTCCTTCTGGCCGTTCAGGGCGTTCTTGACGGCGGCGTCCCGGTACTGGCGGTACAGGCTGCGGATGGCGGCGTATTCGTCGATGGAGGTCCGCTTGATTTCCTTGAGCGTATCCAGGTGCTCGGCCCGGGTGTCCAGGATGTCGGCGCCCATGGTCACATTATTGATGACGCCGATCCCCACGGAGGAGAACACCGCCCCGGTGGGCTCGGCGAAGAAATCGGCGGCGCGGCCGGTGGTGTCGCGCAGATTCGAGGGGCCGAAGAACGGCAGCATGATATAGGGGCCTTCCTCGGCGCCCCACACGGCGAAGGTCACGCCCAGATCGGTCTTGTGCGACTTGGGCCCGCCGGTCTCGGCGACCACGTCCTGGGAGCCCAGCATGCCGAAGGTGGAGTTGATCATGAAGCGGCCCAGGGCGTCGGCGGCGGCATGGGGATTGCCCTGCAGCAGGTCGTTCCCGGCGGTATAGGGCTCCTGCAGGTTGCTCAGCAGGTTGTGCAGCCCCCGGCGGAACCATTCGGGGGCGTTGTCGTGATAGGCCTGGGCCACGGGTTCGGCCAGATTCTCGTCGAGAAACATGTTGAAGTCGTAGATGCCCCGATTGGTGGGCTCCAGCGGATCGTTGATGGCTAGCGCCTCCGCCCTTTCCTCGGGATCCTCGGGCAGGGTCGCGCAAGCCGAAGCCATCGACACCGCCATGATGGCGGCCAGGGAAAGCACACGACGCGTCATTACAGGAACCTCCAGCCCGAACCGAATCCGATCGCCGCTTCACGGCGATCGCGGCGGCATCATAATCGGTGCGGAGAATAGGTCAAATCACATATGAGCCGGGCGCCCTCACCCTAAAGATCCACCAGGAAGACCGACCCGCGCCCCACCACCGAGCGCACCGAGACGCTAATCCCCAGAATCTGGGCGATCCGATCGACGATGGCCAGGCCCAGCCCCAAACCCTTATCGGTCCTGCGGGTCGGATTATTCAACTGGAACAGCTCCTCGAAAATATAGGGAAGCTGATCTTGGGGAATGCCGATGCCGCTGTCCCAGACCTCGATACGGATTCCTCCGCCGGCCCGACGGCGGCACCCCACCACCACGCCGCCCGTTTCGGTATAGCGCACCGCATTGGAGACCAGATTGCCCACCAGCCGCTCCATCAAGGTGCTGTCGGTCTGGCAGCTCAGCGACGTCGCCACCACCCGAAGCCGCAATCCCTTCTCCCCGGCGAGGGGGAGCGACGCCGCCACCGCATGGTCGAGCATTTCCGAAAGGCGGACCGGCGCCCGAGTCACGGTGATGCCGCCGCTGTCCAGGCGCGACAGGGCCAGCAACGCCTTCAGTTGCCGGGACAATTGGTTGGCGCATTGCTTGGCCTGAAGGCCTGGATTGGGCTGGCGATCGGCCAGAATGGCGCAATACATCTGCAGCGCCTGCATGGGCTGGCTGAGGTCGTGGCTGGCGGCGGCGAGAAAGCGCGATTTGGAGGCCAAGGCCCGCTCCGCCGATTCCTTGGCCTGGCGCAGATCCCGCTCGGTCTGCTTGCGGGCGGTGATGTCGATGGCGGCACAGATCAAGCCGGCGACCCGATGGCCGGAATCATAGAGGCAGCGCACGATCAGATCGAAATACTGAGGAGTCGGGAGGCCCAGACTCTGCACCTCGACGTCCTGGCGCAGCGGCTGGCCGCTGACCAGCACCTGCCGGTACAAATCGCACAGCCGATCCGCCGTCTCTTTTGCGAAGACATCGTATTCGGTCTTGCCGATCAGTTCCTCGTCGCGGAACCCGACCTGACAGGAATGAGCCCAGGTGTAGCGCAACTCGGTATCGAGCGTGAACGCCACCGATGTCCCCAGTTCCATGGCCAGGCGAAAGCGCTGCTCGGTTTCCGACAGATTGGCCAGGGAGACATCCAATTGACGCCCCAGGAACTGGGCGAGGCGCTGGCTGAGGCTTTCCCTGATCACATAGGCCTGCTCCAGGCCGTCAAGGGCCTCGCGCAGCTGGAGCTTGCTCCCCATCAGATCGGTGATGTCGGCGAAGGTCGCCAGCACCGCGCGCGGTTCGGGGGCGTCGATCTCGATGGGATGGGCGCGAACCCGCAGCCAGACGAGGTTACCGCCACGCCGCACCCCCATGACCTCCGGCCCGGCCGGCTGGCGGGTCTTGAGGGCGACGATGGACGGATGCTCGGACGCGCGCATCGCCGTTCCATCGGGGCGGATCGCCTCCCAATCCGCATCGGAGGAGGATTTGCCGATCAGCTCACCCTCGGTCAGGCCCAGGATTTGCGATGCCGCCCCATTGGCGAAGACGATGGAGCCGTTCCAATCCTGGACCACCACGCCTTCGGCCATGGTATCGAGCAGAATCTGGTGCAGGTCGGATTGGACCGGCAAGGGCGCCACGTGGATTCTCCGCTCTGTCAGGCTTGACGGAGATTAGCCCCCGCCCCCGGCAAGGCGTCAAGACCCGTCTCCGTCGCCCCACCCTCCGGGGTGGGGGGCGGCGACCCGGCATGGGCGGGATATGGTCATTGCATACGCCGGGACGAGGAAAGTGGATTACTTATGTTGCAACGCAACAACGATCCTCAGGAGGGATCCATGTATCTTCTCATCACCCTGCTTGCCGCCCTCGACACCTTGGCTATCCCGGCCTGGCGTCGCTGATCATTACCGTAAACCTGAAAGGAACAATCTGTTTCAATCAGCGGCGATTGTCGCCGCCTGGTGATCATGTACACTTGATCTCGCTCCATCGCCTTCCCGTTCCCCGCCCCCTGGCAGGGATTTGAGGAGGGCACCATATGGAGGTGCAGCGGGCGGCCGAGACGGAGCAATCCCGAAAGCCGCCCGGGCTCCTTCCCTTTAGACGAGGTCACACATGAAGCTCGGAACCGCCGCCCTTCTCGCCACGCTGGTGGCTGCCACCGCCATCCCCGCCCAGGCCCAACTCAGCCCCGAGGCCGAGAAGCTGGAAGGCGGCCAGTTCGCCCTCGACAAGACGCACGCCAAGATCATCTTCTCGTATTCCCATTTCGGCGTATCGACCTCGTACGGCCAGTTCACCGATTTCGACGCCAAGCTTGATTTCGACGCCAAGGCTCCGGCCAAGAGCAGCCTGGACGTCACCATCAACATGGACGGCATCAATACCAACGTCGCCAAGCTCGACGCCCATCTGAAGGCGCCCGATTTCTTCGACGTGGCCAAGTTCCCCACAGCCAGCTTCAAAAGCACCGCCATCACCGTCACCGGCCCCAACAGCGGCAAGATCACAGGCGATCTGACCCTGCATGGCGTGACCCGGCCGGTGGTGCTGGACACCACCTTCAATGCCGGCGGCGTCCACCCCATGAGCAAGAAATACGTCATCGGCTTCAACGCCCAGGGCAAGGTCAAGCGCACGGATTTCGGAATCGGCCTCTATGCCCCCAATGTGGGCGACGAGGTGACCTTGACCATCAGCAGCGAATTCATTCGCCAATAGCCTCGGCATGAGCGTCCAACGCCGTTACGATCGCGTCGCCATGGCCCTGCATTGGGTCATGGCGGCCACCCTCCTCGGCCTGTTGGTCATGGGCTTCGTCATGACCTCGCTGAAGCCGGGCTCGCCCTTGCAATTCCAGCTTTACCAATGGCACAAATCCGTGGGCGTCACCGTCTTCGCCCTGGCGCTGCTGCGCCTGGGCTGGCGCCTTTGCCACATTCCCCCGCCCCTGCCGGCGGAGATGGCGGCGGGCGAGCGCCTGCTGGCCCATGCCGGTCATTGGGTTCTGTACGGACTGATGCTGGGAATGCCGCTGGTGGGCTGGGCGGTGGTATCGACCTCGCCCTACAACATCGCGACAATCCTCTACGGTCTGGTACCGCTGCCGCATCTGCCGCTGCCTCGCGCCGTCAACGGTGCCGCCAAGCTTGCCCACGAGGCCGGGGCCTGGGCGATGATCGTGACCGTGGCCGGCCATTTCGGCGCCGCCCTTCGCCACCATTTTTGGCTCCGCGACGACGTGCTCGCCCGCATGTTGCCCCGCTTTGGGAGAAAGATATGAACAAGGCCCTGATTCTGGCCGCCGCCCTGTTGTGGCCCTCCTTGCCGTGGACCGGCTCCGCCCAGGCCGCCGAATGGAATGTCGACGGCGCCAAGAGCCGCCTGGGCTTCGTCGGCAGCCAGGGAGGCAGCCCCTTCGAGGGACGCTTCACCCGCTGGACCGCCCGCATCGACTTCGATCCGGCCAATCCCGGCGCCGCCAAGGCAATGGTCGAGATCGACATGACCAGCGCCACCACCGGCGACCCGCAGAAGGATCAATCCCTGCCGCAATCCGACTGGTTCGACGCCAAGAGCTTCCCCAAGGCCCGGTTCGAGGCCGCCGGCTTCAAGGCCAAGGGCGGCAATGCCTTCGAGGCCCCCGGCACCCTGACCATTCGCGGCCTGGGCAAGGCGGTATCGCTGCCCTTTACCCTCGACCTCAGCGGGAATCAGGCCAAGGCCAAGGGGCGGCTCGAGCTCATCCGCACCGATTACGGAGTGGGCCAGGGCGAATGGAAGAGCGGCGACATGGTGGCGCTGCAGGTGGCGGTCACCGTCGATATCGAGGCCAGCGCCAAACCGTAATCACAACGATATCCCTACCCGAAAACATCATCCTCGCGTCACGAAACTGTCGCCGAGCGCGGTTATGCTCCGGCCTCCCTTCGAATAAGGAGGCCGCCATGGCTGGGGATAACGGACGGCACCGCGAGTGCAAGGATTGCACGTACTGGAAGGGTTGGGGTTGCGCCATCGACGATGTGCGCTCGGCCCGCCCCGAAAAAAAGGAAAGCCGCGGATGCGACTACTTCATCCGCGACTCCTTGCGCTTCGCTTTTTTCTCGAAGATCTAATGTAGGGAACTTGCACGCCCACGGACCAGCGGCACGTATTTCATGTCCTCGACCAGAATGTGGTCGACCAGCCATTCCTGCAGGTAATCGATAATCCGCGCCGCGGTTTCCCGGCTGGGATTGAGGATGCACCCGCCCACCATGGCTCCCAGGAATTGTCCGAAATCCGCATGGGATTCCACGTGCCCGGCCAGATCGTCGAAGCCGGCCTCGGCCATCAGCGCCTCTTCGCGCGAGAAGTGGTAATCGGCGTACTCGACCAGAGCATCGATGACGCGGCCGACCAGCCCCATGTCACCGTCCTGGGCCAGCGCGGAATCCAGGTCGTTGATCAGCGCCACCAGCCGACGATGATCGTCGTCGATGTCGGTAATGCCGGTCTCGTATCGAGTTTGCCACTGAATCATCATAGGCAAAACACTTACATACCAAGGCCATAAAATTCAACATTCAAATCGGCATGGCGAGACGGCGCCCAGCTCAGTGGACAAGGGTTAGAGCTAGGCCTACCATCGAACATGCAAGAATTCTGTATTTGAACGGCATCGCATGCTCCCTGGTCAGACAAGTCCCTCCACCACCGGCACCATCAAGGTCATGCTGGTCGATGATTCCGCCATCGTCCGGGGGCTGGTGGCCCGCATTCTGGCCGAGGACAAGGCCATCACCGTCGCGGCCCAGGCCTCTAACGGCGAGCAGGCCATCGCCGCCCTGACCCGCAGCCCGGTTGACGTGGTGGTCCTCGATATCGAGATGCCGGTGATGGACGGATTGACCGCCCTGCCCGGCATCCTCAAGGCGGTGCCCGGTATCAAGGTCATCATGCTGTCGTCCCTGACCCAGCGGGGCGCCACCGTGACCTTCCAGGCCTTGCGCGCCGGAGCCGCCGATTACATTCCCAAGCCCTCGGCCAGTTCCGAGATGTCGGGAGCCGGCGGCTTCAAGCGCTACCTGATCGAGAAGATCAAGGGCCTGGCCGCGCGCAAGCTGCGACCCGCGGTGCCGTCGACCCCTTCGCCCGCCTCCCCCCTGACGCCGCGTCCGGCCACCGCCCCAGTTCAACGGCCGACGGCGCCTTTAGGGCCGCCGGCCTCGTCGGCCAATGTGGATGCTGTGGTCATCGGCTCCTCCACCGGTGGGCCGCAGGCCCTGTTCGACATCTTCGCCAAACTGCGGACCGTCAAGCCACGGGTGCCGATCCTGATCACCCAGCACATGCCGCCGACCTTCACCGGCATCCTGGCCGAGCACATCGCCATGACCAGCACTCTGCCCGCCGCCGAGGGCAAGGATGGCGAGAAGATCGTCGCCGGACGGGTCTATATCGCGCCGGGCGGCCACCATATGCTGGTAGAGAAGAAGGGCGCCGATTGCTTCATCAGGCTGTCCGACGCGCCGCCCGAGAATTTCTGCAAGCCTGCCGTCGATCCCATGTTCCGCAGCGCCTCGGCCGCCTGGGGCAGCCGGGTGATGGCGGTGGTCCTGACCGGCATGGGCAGCGACGGCGGCAAGGGCGGCGCCGTCATCGCCCAGGCGGGCGGCCATCTTTATGCCCAGGACGAGGCCAGTTGCGTGGTCTATGGCATGCCCGCCGCCGCCGCCGCCACCGGCCAGTGCAAGGCCATCCTGCCGCTGTCCGAGATCGGCGACCTTATCCGCAAGGTGGTGGGGTAGCGCCCCCCTACACCGCGAAGGCTTGCGGCTTCTTCCCGGCACTCCGATTTTCCCACATGCGCAGGAAGGCCGCCTCGATATTGCCGGTGAAGCGGGCATTGTCGAACAGCGGCGCCCTGTCCCTCTCTCGTTCCAGCCGGAGCTTGAGAGCGGCCAGACGCCCGGGATCGCCGGCCAGGGCCAGGGCCAGACCCTCGTATTGCGTCAGGGATGACGTCACCAGTTCGGGCAATCCGGCGGCCCGCAGCACCCCCGAGGCCACCCGCCCGGCAAAGCTGGTGCCGGT
>JACQAD010000205.1 GCA_016195125.1 Magnetospirillum sp. | reverse complement strand
GCCAGAACCTCGTCCAGCATCAGCAGCTTGGGGTCGGTGGCCAGGGCCTTGCCCACTTCCAGAGCCTTCTGCTCGGTGAGCGCCAGGGAGGTGGCCGCGTCGGAATCGGCCTTGTGGCCGAGCTTGAGCAGGTCGAGGATCTCCTCGATCCTCTCCTTGTCGATGTGGCCGGTGGCGAAGCGCGAGGCCACCATCAGGTTCTCGCGCACCGTCAACTCATGCAGGGGCTGGGGCACTTGGAAGGCGCGGCCGATGCCGGCCCTGGCCCTGGTGTGGACCGGCATGGCGACGAGGTCGCGTCCCAGCAGCCTCGCCCGGCCGCCGGTGGGCCGCACCAGGCCGGAGACGGCATTAAACAAGGTGGTCTTGCCGGCGCCGTTGGGCCCCACCAGTCCGAGCACGTCGCCTTCCGCCATGGCGAAGGTAACGTCGGAGAGAGCCATCAGGCCGCCGAAGGCAACGGTGATGCCGTCCAGGTCAAGCAGCATGGGAGGCCTCCTTGCGCGACAGCCTGGACAGCAGCAACGGCATCAATCCGCCGGGGCTGAACAGGATCATGGCGCCCAGCAGCACGCCAAGGACGATCTGGTGGCCCTGGGGCAGGATGGGCTTGAAGGCCAGCTGATCCACCAGATAGACCACCAGCGCGCCGAGCAGAGGCCCGGAAACCGTGCGATAGCCACCGAAAATGGCCGAGACGATGGCCAGGGTGGTCCATTGCCCGGCAAAGGCGTAATCGGGCTCGAGGAAATTGATGTAATGGGCGTTGAAGGCTCCCACCATGCCGGTGATGAAGGCCGACACCGCCAGCATCCAGGCCTTGAGCATGGTGGAGTTGACGCCGACCACCCTCGTGGCATCCTCGGAATCGTGCATGGCCTTCAACGCCAGGCCATAAGGAGAGCGGCGAATCAGGTCATAGGCCACCATGGCGGCAACCACGATGGTGAGAATCACGAAATACCCTCCCAGCTTGCTGCCGAAATCCAGGCCCAGAACATTGGGCAGGCGGGGAATGGACAGCAGCCCGGCGGCACCGCCGGTGATCGGCTTCAGTTCCGTGGCGAGGATACGGAAGATCTCGGCATAGGCCAGGATGGCCAGGGCGAAATAAGGCCCGCGCAGCCTCAGCGCCGGCATGGTGGCGATGGAGGCGATGGCGGCGCCAAATCCGGCAACCAGCATGGACGGAAACACCGGCCAGCCGGCCCGCAGGGTCAGCAGGGCCGAGACATAGGCGCCGATTCCGAAGAAGGCGGCGTGGCCGAAGCTGACCATGCCTCCCAGATTTCCCAACAGCGCCCAGGCGATGGCTATGCCGCCGATGGTCAGCGCGGCGACGATCAGGCCGACGACATAGGCATTCGAGCCGAGCGCCAGCGGTACCACCACGTAGGCGAAGGCCAGCAAGGCGGCGATGAGGATGCGGTTCATGATCAACCCCGCCGCTTGGCCCGGCCGAACAGGCCGGACGGCATCAACAACAGCACCACCAGGAACAGCACCATGCCGGCCAGTTCCTGCAGGGCCGAGGAGGCCATGGTGACGGTGAGACTCTCCACCACGCCCAGCAGCACCGCGCCCAGCAGCACGCCGGGCACCGAGCCCATGCCCGCCAGAACCGTGATGATGAAGGCCTTGACCGTCAGGTGATGACCCATGGCGGGCTGAATGACCTTGGCGGTATAGATGGCGATACCCGCCACCGTGGCCAGCAGGCCGGAGACGGCAAAGGACAGAACCTCTGTCAATTGTGGGTTGACACCCATCAGCTTGGCGGCGTCGCGGTTGGAGGCTACGGCCCGTAACGCCCTGCCGTACCAGCTTTTTTCCAGCCACCACCATACTGCGCCCACCAGGACGATGCCGATGCCGGCGAAGACCAGTTCGGCCTGCATGGCGAACAGGATGTCGAACGGAATCACGGCGTCGTGGTACCAGGCCGTGGTGGCGGAATGAATGTCCGCCGACCAGATCATCAGCACCGCATTGGTGAGGATGACGCCGATGCCGAAGGTCAGAATCAATGAATTGAGTTCTCTGTCCTTCTTGATCAGGCTGACCAGGTAATAGACCGCCATGGCGGTCGCCACCACCACCGCCAGAGCCAAGGGCAGCGAGGCCAGGGGATCGAGGCCCAGCTTTTCCTCGGCGGTATAGCTGATATAGGCCCCCAGCAGGACCAACTCGCCATGGGCGAGGTTGATGACCCGCATCGTGCCGAACACCAGGGCCAGACCGAGGGCGATCAGGGCGTAATAGGCCCCCGACAGCACCCCAGAGAACAGGGATTGAAGGATAAGTTCAAGCATGGGCAGGCGACCTGGAGCAGGAAAAGGGCAAACTATCGTTCGTCATCCCCGGACCAAATTCGGGGATGACGACGGCAACACGGTCTCTCTCACCACGGCACGGCGGGGTACCTGACCTTGCCGGTGGCTGAATCGGCCGGCCAGACCAGGACTACCTTGCCGTTCTGGTGCTGGCCCATGCGATGGGTGAACTCGGGGTTGTCGCCGGCTTCGTCGAAGCGGACCTTGCCGATCACCGTATCGCTTTGGGTCTTGCGCATCTCGGCCGCCACCCCGCCCTTGTCGACGGTCCCGGCATCGGTGGCCCGCGCCACCGCCTCGAACAAAAGCTTGGATTGAACGTAGCCGAAGATGCCAAGGTAATCGGGGGCCTTGTTGAACATCTTCTGATAGGTCTCGGCGAATTCCCTGGCCTCGGGGGTGGTGAACTCGGCGGGGTAGGAAAGGGTCGAGGTGCCCGAGACGTTCTCCATCAGATCGGGGAATTCCGCGGCCATCTTGGAAGTGGCCAGGGACCAGACGCCGGCGATGGTCTTGATGTCGGGTTTCAAGACCTTGGCGGCGCGCAGGATGCCCACGTAATCGTTCTCGTAGCCGATCATGGCGATGGCTTCGGGGCGGTCCTGCAGCTTGATCTTGTGGATGATGGGCTTGAAGTCGTTGGTGGCCGGGTCGAAGGCGTGCATGGTGACCTTAACGCCCCTGGGGCCGAGGCCCGCTTGCAGCATCTTGGCCACTTCCTCGGTGGCTTCCTTGGTGGAATAGACCACCGCCACCGATTTGATGCCCATTTCGCTGAACATGCCCATCAGGGCGCGGGCATAGCCGTCGGAGCTGTTGATGCGAAAGAAGGTCTTCAGGCCCCGCTTGGTCAGTTCCGAGGCGACGCCACCCGAGGTGACGTAGACCTTGCCCAGCTTCTCGGCGGCCTCGGAGGCCGGGCCGATGATGTTGGAGCCGTAGCCGCCGGTGAAGGCGACGGCGCCGTCGGCGGCCAGCTTCTCCACCGCGCCCACCGCCTTGGCAGGCGATGATTCGTCGTCCACGGTCATGATCTTGACCGTATGTTTGCCGTTCTTCTTGTTGAACATCTCGGCGGCCACCTGAATGCCCTCGTTCATGGCACCGCCGACCCGGGCCAGATTGCCCGACAAGGGGATTTCGGCGCCGATCTTGATCTCCGAGGCGATGGACGGGACGGCCCCCAGCATCAGCGACAGGGCAAGGACGGAGACGTTCGGCAGCTTCCTGGACATTGATTGTTCCTCCCGTTTCTTACATTTGGTCGTAGGCGTGGCTTCGGGCCATTTCCGCCAGTCGGTTCTTCAAGATCTTGCCGGTGGCGCCGGCGGGCAGGTGCTCCACCACCACCACCTCGCCGGGGCGCTTGTAGGGCGCCAGCCGCTCGGCGGCGTAATGCTCCAGCTCGGCGGCGCTGATCTCGGTGCCCGGCGCCACCTGGACGAAGGCCACCACTTCCTCGTTACCGTCGGCGGTGGGGCGTCCCACCACCGCCGATTGGGTCACCAGCGGATGGGCGTTCAGCACCGCTTCCACCTCGG
>JACQAD010000222.1 GCA_016195125.1 Magnetospirillum sp. | reverse complement strand
GGCTCCACATCCTTCATATAGGTGGTGACCTTGGGGCCCCAGACGCTCCACACCTTGCCAGCATAGTGGATGTTGCGGGAATCGAACCACTTGTTGAAGACCTTGATGCCGATATTGTCGGCATCCTCGGGGCGGGTCGCCATGACGTTGAGGATCAGGGCATGCAGCGAGGTCATCTCGTTGACGCTCAGCTCGTGGAGCTTGCGCTCCATGGCCTGTTCCTCGAACCGGGCGATGAACACGACGATGAGGGCCGCCATGGCGATGACGCCCAGCCCGGCAACGATCATGAATCTTTGGCGCAGCCGTAAATTCTGCCAGACACCGTCGGACATCGAAAACTCTCCCCCACCTCAGCCGCGTGCGTCGCGCCCTGGTCCCGGAACAAGGATCAGCGCTGGATTTCGAACGTCTTATGGGCTTCGGTCAATTCCAGCATGCGAAAGACGTTGTCGCGGGGATGGGCCAGGCTGATGGAGGAGCCGCTTTCCGCCAGATCCTCGCGGGCGATGTACAGCAGGCCGAGACCCACGGAATCGATATGGCTGAGGCCGGACATCTCGAAGGTCACTTTCTTGCCCTTCAAGGCGCCCAGTTGGGACAGAAGGGCCTGGAAGTCCTCGTTGGCGGCGAAATTGAGCTGGCCGTCGAGGGCAACGTGGACCTGCGTCCCTTCGTCCTTCACGCGAAATTGCATCCTTACATCCTCCTCGTTTCGACCGTGGGTTCACGGCGAAGCCGCTCAGCCCCATCCTCGCTTAGCTTCGCGGTTCGGTCGATAGTCATTAAATCAGGTCATTGCCTTACTCTTGGCCCTATGGCAATTGCAAGAGCCGAGTGTTTTAATGAGACGAAAAAAAACAAAACGTGACATCTCCTTCTACCGGGCGAAGGTCATGACCAGGGTCCGTCCCCCATCCTCGCCGTGCACCGTCTGGGTCGCACGGCGGATCAGGTTGAGGCCACGCCCGTTCTTGGCGGTGGCGGCGGCCGTATGTTCAAGCTTCTTGGCCAGATCGAAGCCGGCGCCCTGATCCGATACCGCCACCATGATCAGATCCTTGCTGCGCGGCGCGATGTTGATTTCAAGCCGGCGTCCGGCCACCACGGGATCGGCCATGCGCTTGTGCAGCAGACGCTGAAACTGGGCGAAGCCCTCGGTGGTGGTGCGCAGATGGCTGGGAATGCCGAGATTGCCGTGAATGACGGCGTTGCTGATGGCTTCAGCCAGGGAAATATCCATCAATTCCGCTGATTCCGCGGTCATTTCCGAAATGTATCCGCGGATCGCCTCCACCAGATATTCCAGTGTCTCCAGCCGATAGGCGGTGATGGTCTGCAGCGACAGGGTCAGCCCTCCGGCGCGGGCCGTCTCGAGACAGCGCATGCCGATGCCGACGATGCCCTCCGGCCCCAGTTCGATGAAGCCGCAATAGGGGGGCGCCAGCCCGGCTCTCACCGAACCGGCCGTGGCGCTGCCCGCCAGGATGCATGCCGCCAGGGGCGGCACGGGCTGGCCGGCGATGACGACATCCAGGCTGAGCGTTCGGCATTGGGCGGCGAGATCGGGGCCGATCGCCCCCTCGACCACCAGCACGGGGCGACGATCGGTGGGGCCGGTCGCGTGGAGGGGGGAGCTCAGCAGTGTCGCCATGGTCAGCCACCGTTCTGGAGGCGGCGGATGCAGACGGCGGTCAGGTCATCCTCGAAGGGGGTTTGGACCTGACGGCAGACCTCGTCCAGCAGATGATCCACCCGCAATTCACCATTCCTGGCCAGCAGGCCGCCGATGGCATCGGCCAGTCCGGCCTCGCCGAACAGGCGTTCGCCCTCCAGGGGGGAATCGGTGATGGCGTCGGAATACATCAGCAGCGACGATCCCATCGGGAACGGCTCGCGATGATCCTTGTATTCCGGGGTCTTGGACAGGCCAAGGGGAACCCCGCGGGCATCGAGGAAGCGGAATTCCCTGTCCTTCATCAGGACCGGTGCCGGTGCTCCGGCCGAGGCCCATTCCAATTCCTCGGCCTCGGTATCGATCGTGCACAGGAACATGGTGGCGAACTGGCCGCGTCCCAGCAAACCGCGCAGGGCGCTGCCCAGGGTCCGCAGGGTTTCCCCCGGCTGGCGCCTGGGATCCCAGTGATCGGAGATCAGGGCATGCAGGCGGAACACGTTCAGGGCGGCGCCGATGCCGTGGCCGGTGAAGTCGAAGCAATAAAAGCTCATGCGGCCGCCGCCGCAATCGAGGCAGCCCCAAAGATCGCCGCCGATGCCCGACGAGGGTTCGAAGAAGGATTCCACCTCGATTCCCAGGCTGCCCAACCGCCCGTCCAGGCGTTCGGGCCGGGGCAGCAGATCGAACTGCATGGCCCGGGCGGCGTTCACTTCCTCGACCAGATGACGCTGTTGTTCGGCGATTCGTTCCAGCAGGGCCTGGCGCTCGATCTGGCTGGCCATGCGGGTGATGGCGTAGCGAATGGCGCGGCCCACGGTTCGTTCGGGGTCGTCGCTCTTGATCAGGTAATCCTGGGCGCCCACCTCCAGCGCATAGGAGGCGAAGCGGGGATCGTCCAACCCGGTCATGATGACGATGGGCGTCTTGGAGGTCGCCTCCTGCATGCGCGACACCGTGGCGATGCCGGTGGAATCGGGTAGGCTGAGATCCAGCAGGATCACATCGACCACCTCCTCGCTTTTGACATGGGCGATGGCGGCGGCCAAGGTGGTTACGTGCTTGACGATGAAGACCGGCGCGCTGGACATCCTGAGGGCATATTCCACCAGCCGGGCGTCGCCGGGCTCGTCCTCCACCAGCAGCACCCGCAGGGTGTCCTTGATGATGCGATTGGTGCCGCCTCCCTGTTGTGGAGCCGACTCACCCGCCCCCGGGTCGGTCCGCCAGCCGCTGGTCCGGCTGGGTAATCTGATCAATCGGCCACCCCGAGCCGTCAAGTCCATCATACCGCCCCCAAGTCATAACCCTGTACGGGAAGATGTATATGCCATCCCAGACTATCGGATGGGGATGACGCCAATTCCGGCTTTATGTGAACACGATACGAACGCGTATGCAATAATCCGTAACACAGTTCGCGCGAGGTCAGTTGGAATCCGAGGCGCCGATTTGAGCGCCATCGGTGAGATGAAGGTCGCGCTCGCTGACCAGGCAGGCGGCGGCGCCGGTTCCACGCCCTCCCAGGGGTTCGACCACCGACTGGACCATGCAGCGCTGGGAGCAGATTTCGGCGCAGATCTGAGGAAGGTTGTCCCAATTCTCAGTGGCGCCCAGCTTGACGTAGCCCTCCATCTTCCGCACGTCCTCGGGCGCGTAGCGCCCGGCGAGGGCGTCGGCGTAACGTTCGACCATGGTCTGAGCCGGGATGTCGGAACATCCGCAATTGGCGACCAGCCCCATGAAGCGGCCCATGCGCGCAAAATACGCCGGTTGATCGGGCGGCGGCAGGGCACAGGCGGTCAGGGCGAGGATCAGGACGAGGCAGAGGGGTTTCATCGCTGAGATCCTTCGTCTTGGCAACATGCTTCATACTCCTTGTCCGGGACGCTAAAAACCACACTCGTTTAGACAGGGGCGGCTCTATCAAAAAGGTATGGCTCGGCCGCGATCATCTCCCGTGCCAACCAAGGCCGAGTCGGGTATGCTGGCCGTGATGGAAGGTCGTGCCCGGACCTTGTGGGGACGGCTCTTGGGGGATGATGAAGCGTATGCGTTCCAACCTGTTTGCTGCTGTCGGCTGATCGCGTCGGATGACGTCTCGCAATCAGCTCTTGTTGGGTATCGGATTGGTTCAGGCCGGGCTGGGGCTCGTCCTGGCCTTCGTGCTGCCCGGTTTCCCCCTGGTTCTTCTGGTGGCACTGGGCGGAACGGGGGTGGTTTCGGTCATCCTGGCCTCGCGTTGCGGAATTGCCGAACTGGCCGAGGCCCGGCGCATTTCCACCGAGATGTCCAATCTGCGGCAGGAGCGCGACCGTCTGCGCGTGCTGTCGGACACCCTGGCCGAGAGTACCGCCCGCTACCGCGAATATTCCGAGGCCGCCGCCGACTGGTTCTGGGAAAGCGATTCCGAACAACGCTTCACCTGGTTCTCCGACAGTTTCGAGGCGGTGGTGAACGTCTCGCCCGACCGTCTGCTGGACAAGCGCAGCTGGGACGTGGTCAGCGAGCGCATGGAGATCGATTCCGATCAGTGGCAGGCGCATATCGCCGACCTCACCGCCCAGCGTCCGTTCCGCGACTTTAAATATTGGCTCGAGGACAGCAACGGCAGAGCCCGCTGGATCAAGGTCAACGGTCTGCCCCGATTCGCCGATGACGGCTCCTTCATCGGTTATCGCGGCACCGGCACCGACATTACCGCCGCGGTGGAGAACGCTCATCGCATGCACATGCTCAACCGGGCGGTAGAGCAAAGCCCGGTCTCCATCGTCATCACCGACCTTCGGGCCGACATCCAATACGTCAACAGCAGCTTCCTGCGGGTCACCGGCTATGCCATGGACGAGGTCATCGGCCGCAATCCGCGCATCCTTCGCTCGGACAAGACCCCGCCCGAGACCTATGAGGCCATGTGGGCGGCACTGGCGGCCGGCGACAAGTGGGAAGGCGAACTGGTCAACCGCCGCAAGAACGGTGATCTTTATTGGGAATTGGCCACCATTCAGCCCATTCAGAACATCGAGGGCGTGATCACCAATTACCTGGCGATCAAGGCGGACATCACCGAACAGAAGAACGCGGCGGCCAAGCTGGCGGAACTGGTGGATGAACTCAGCCGTTCCAACGAGGAACTGGAGCAGTTCGCCTATGTGGCCTCCCATGATCTGCGCCAGCCGCTGCGCATGATCACCGCCTATATGGGATTGCTGGAAAAGAAGCTGGGCGCTTCGTTCGATCAGGATGCCCGTGACTTTTTCGGCTTTGCCATCGACGGCGCCCGCCGCCTGGATCGAATGATCGTCGATCTGCTGGAATATTCGCGGATCGGCCGCCTGTCGACGAGCATGGCCCCCATCGACCTCACCGAGGTCTTGCGCGAAAGCGTGCGTCACCTGGAAGTGGCCGCCGCCGAGACCGGGGCCGAAATCGTGGTGCCCGAGCAATTGCCCACCATCTCGGGCGATGCCACCGAACTGGTGCGGCTGTTTCAGAACCTGATCGGCAATGCCATCAAGTACATGCCCGCCGAGCGCCGGCCCCGCATCGAAATCATTTGCGAGGACAAGGGCTCGCAATGGGTTGTGGGTGTGAAGGATAACGGCATCGGCATCCAGGCCGACGATCTGAAGCGGGTCTTCGGCATCTTCCAGCGTCTGGTCGCCCGCGAGCAATACGAGGGAACCGGTATCGGCCTTGCCGTCTGCCGCAAGATCGCCGAGCACCACGGCGGCCATATCTGGGTCGAGTCCGAGGTGGGCGTCGGCAGCACCTT
The DNA here is from genome assembly GCA_016195125.1 of Magnetospirillum sp. GTDB lineage: Bacteria > Pseudomonadota > Alphaproteobacteria > Rhodospirillales > Magnetospirillaceae > Phaeospirillum. The sequence goes on along the minus strand of JACQAD010000222.1, from coordinate 2,051 downwards.
CCTGGTGGCCCTGCCCAAGACCTGAGTTCCGTCCTTCTCCTGATTTCTTGCGTATCGGCGAGGAAGGCCGGTACGGCGCCCTCAACCCATTGATCAGAAATCGCTCCGATATCGCTTAACAGGTCGGGTGCGTGGGCGTACCATTCTCTCCATCGGTTCATTGCGGGGGAGAGCGGGCGATGACCATCCGAGCGGAAAACCTGCCTTCGGCCCTGCTGGCCGGTGCCGTCACCGGGCTGGTGGTGGTGATCCTGTCCCTGTCCTTCGCGGTCCTGATCTTTTCGGGGGAATTGGCGGGGCATGTGGGGACGGCCATCGGCATGGCCCTGTTCACTGCCGTGGTGGTGGGGGCCTGTGTGGCCGTCTTCGGTTCCTATGCCGGCACCATCGCCTTTCCCCAGGACAAGATCGCGCCCATCCTGGCCCTGATGGCCTCGCTGATCGTCGCCGATGCTCCCGCCGGGACCGATCCCGAAATCCTGTTCGCCACCGTGGCCACGGCCCTGATGGCGGCGACGGCGCTGACCGGCGGGCTGTTATTTGGTCTGGGCTATTTCCGGCTTGGCGGCTTCATCCGCTTCATTCCCTATCCGGTGATCGGCGGCTTTCTGGCCGGGACCGGCTGGCTGCTGGTCAAGGGGGCCATCAAGGTCATGACCGGCCATGCGCCCACCTTGGAGACCGCATCGCATCTGTTCGCCGCCGCCGAGGCGGTGAAATGGATGCCGGGCCTGGCCTTTGCCCTGCTGCTGCTTTGGGGGATGCGCCGCTGGAAGCATGTGGCCACCCTTCCGCTGCTGCTGAGTGCGGGTATCCTCTCCTATCACCTGACGGCGCATTTCCTGGGATTGTCGCTGGCGGAGCTGGAGGCCGGCGGCTATCTGCTGGGCCATCTTCCCGCTGCCGGAGGGTGGCGTCCCGACGGGGCCTTGCGGGCATTGCAGGCCGATTGGGAGGCGGTCGCCGCGCAGGCCGGCTCCATCGCCACCATCCTGCTGATCAGTTCCATCGGCGTGCTGCTCAATTCCAGCGGGATCGAGGTCGCGGCCAATGAGGACATGGATCTCAACCGAGAGTTGAAGGTCGCCGGGATCGCCAATCTGGTCTCGGGAGCCGGTGGCGGCATCATCGGCTTTCACACCCTGGGCCTGTCGTCGCTGGTCCTCAAGATGGGGGTGCGCTCGCGCATCGTCGGCATGGTCTCGGCCGGGCTCTGTCTGGCCATGCTGGTGATCGGCACCGAGCCCCTGGCCCTGTTTCCCAAGGCGGTTCTGGGCGGCCTGTTGATGTTCATCGGCATCGGGCTGGTGGAGGGGCGTCACCACATGCCGGCGCCCGATTACGCCATCATCTTGATGATCGTCGCCGTGGTCGGCACCTTCGGCTACCTCCAGGGCGCCGCGATCGGCATCGTCGCCTGCGTGGTGCTGTTCGTGATCAATTACTCCCGCGTCGAGGTGGCCAAGCACGAGCTGACCGGCACCGAGGTGTCCTCCAACGTCGACCGCCCGCGCGAGGAAAAGCGGCTGTTGCAGCAGCACGGTCACCGCATCCTGGTTTATTCGCTGCAGGGCTTCATGTTCTTCGGTACCGCCAACAAGCTGCTGACCCGGGTGATCAGCCGCTGCGCCGCCACCGATGCCGATCCGGTCGAGGTGGTGGTGTTCGATTTCCGCCGGGTCGCCGGAATCGACACCTCGGCGGCCATGAGCTTCGTCAAACTGCGGCAATTCGCCGAAAAACGGGGGTTGTCCCTGGTCTTCGCCTCCCAGAACGAGGGGGTGGGGCTGGTGCTGGACCGCGCCGGTTTCGTCGGCTCGGAGGGGGCCACCTGGCGGAGCGCCGAGGATTTGGACCATGCCCTGGAATGGTCCGAGAACCGCCTGCTGACCCGCCTGGAGGTCGAGGCCCGCGTCCAGCCGCGCTCGCTGCTGGCCGATCTGGCCGAGGATCTGGACTCGCCCCTGCTGGTGGCCCGCATGATGTCCTTCGTCGAGACCATGAGCGTTTCGGCGAAGGACATCATGCGGGCCACCAGCAGGGGCGAGTCC
>JACQAD010000221.1 GCA_016195125.1 Magnetospirillum sp. | reverse complement strand
TGGGCGCGATCGGAGGTGGCCAGGACTCGTTCGAACAGCGGATGGGCCTCCAGCTGGCGCCGCGCCCATTCCACATAGACCTGATCATCCGAGGCCACCCGCAGCTCGCCGCCATCCGCCAGCACCCGCGCCAGGGCATCGAGGTTCTCGGCGCAGATGAAGCGGCGCTCGGCATGCTTGGTCTTGGGCCAGGGGTCGGGGAACAGCACGAAGACCCGGTCCAGGGACGCCTCGGGCAGAGCCGGCAGCAGCAGCCGCGCATCCTCGGGAAAGATGCGGACATTGGTCAGGGCGCGGGTCTGGACATGGCCCAGCAGGCTGGCGACCCCGTTCCTGAACACTTCACAGCCGATCAGGCCGATTTCGGGATGGGCTTGGGCCAGATCGGCCAGATGCTCGCCGCCGCCAAATCCCACTTCCAGCCAGACCGAGCGGACAGGCTCGGGAAACAGGCCGGGCGGGTCGAGAACCATTCCGGCCTTGGGCACGGCGATGGCCAGCCGAGGCAGCCAGACATCAATCAGGCCAAGGGCGTTGCGGCGCAGCGCCTTGCCCCGCCGCCGTCCGAAAAAACGCGGCCGAAGATCGGCCGCGTTCTCGTTTTCGGTCTGGTCGCTCATGACAGGCTTAGAAGGCCTTCTTGAGCTGCTCCACCAGGTCGGTCTTCTCCCAGGAGAAGCCGCCATCCGCCTCGGGAGTACGGCCGAAATGGCCATACGCCGCGGTGCGGGCGTAGATGGGCTTGTTGAGACCCAGATGGGTACGGATGCCGCGGGGCGACAGATCCATCAACTGCTGCAGCACGTCGGACAGCTTGTCCTCGTCCACCTTGTTGGTGCCGAAGGTATCCACATAGACCGACAGCGGCTTGGAGACGCCGATGGCGTAGCTGAGCTGGATGACGCACTTGTCGGCCAGACCCGAGGCGACCACGTTCTTGGCCAGATAGCGGGACGCATAGGCGGCGGAACGGTCGACCTTGGTCGGATCCTTGCCCGAGAAGGCACCGCCGCCATGGGGGGCAGCGCCGCCGTAGGTATCGACGATGATCTTACGGCCGGTGAGGCCGCAATCGCCGTCGGGACCGCCGATGACGAAACGGCCGGTGGGATTGACGTAGAAATGGGCCTCGTCGCACATCCAGCCTTCGGGCAGGCAATTGATGACGTGGGGGCGGACGATCTCACGTACGTCGGCCTGGGACAGGCTGGCATCATGCTGGGTCGAGATCACCACCGAGGTGGCGCGGGCCGGCTTGCCGTCACGGTATTCCAGGGTCACCTGGCTCTTGGAATCCGGGCCCAGCAGCGGGGCCGCGCCGGAATGGCGGGCCTCGGCCAGGGATTTCAGCATGGAATGGGCCAGATGAATGGGGGCCGGCATCAGAGTGTCGGTCTCGTTGACCGCATAGCCGAACATGATGCCCTGGTCACCGGCGCCTTCGTCCTTGTCGGCGGCCTCGTCGACGCCCACGGCGATGTCGGCGGACTGGGAATGCACGTGCACCTGGACCTTGGCGTTCTTCCAGTGGAAGCCGTCCTGCTCGTAGCCGATATCCTTGATGGCGTGACGGGCGGTCTCTTCCATCAGCTCCTTGGTGATGGAGCCGGGGCCGCGCACTTCGCCGGCCAGAACCACCAGATTGGTGGTGGTCAGGGTCTCGACGGCGACGCGGGCATGGGGATCGGCACCCAGGAAGGCATCGACAACGGCATCGGAAATCCGGTCGGACACCTTATCGGGATGGCCTTCGGACACGGATTCACTGGTGAAGAGGAAATTCTTTTTGGACACGGGCAAGCCCTCCTAGATCCATCTGCAAGGGGACCAGGGGCATCAGAAGCTGGAAAAGCGCCGTCGTGATGCACCCACTTAGCCGAATTTTACGTGGCGGCAAGCGGTCAAAATCTCCACGGGAACGGTTTCAGCGCTCCGGGGGGTTCTTCTGACAGGCAGCAGGGCGACTCGTCAAGACGAATCGCCCCCGCCGGCAGAAACATTGTTTTCAAAGGGTTATTTCTTGACCTCGCCGACCGCCGCCAGGGCCTTGGCCAGATCGTAAACCCGGCGCCGAACCTGGGGGTCGGAGATGGAATAATAGGCCCGGACCAGTTCCAGGGTCTCGCGCTTGGTCATGGGATCGACCTCGAAGCTGGCCGGTTCCTCTTGCAGGCCCAGGCCGCGCGACACCGCCTGAGGGCTCTGGCTCTGGACGGCATCTGCCATGTCGTCGAAAAAGAACGATACCGGCACGTCCAGCACCCGCGACAGATCGAAGAGCCGCGACGCCCCGATGCGGTTGGCGCCGCGCTCGTATTTCTGCACCTGCTGGAAGGTCAGGCCGATGGACTCACCCAACTTTTCCTGACTCATCCCCATGAGGGTGCGGCGCAACCGGACACGGGCGCCGACATGAATATCCACCGGGTTGGGAAGGCCCGACGGGAGCCGGCCGCGCGAGGAGCCACGATGGGTGGGCGGAGAGTTTTCCTTGCGATTGTTCTGGACCATAGTGACTTCCTAAACGGAGAGGTGGCGGAGGCCCCTGTACTGGTGGTTGTGGGACACCATAAGGGGGGGATTGTATACAGTCAACACGGGATGCGGGCGGCGACCAGCACCTTCCGCATATTACCTAGGTATGTTGCCGTATCCGCTATTTCAACCGTCGAACAGAAAAAGCGATCACCATGCTCATAAGGACGAGTATGCCCGGCAGGCCATTGCCCCAGCGGCCATAAGGGGTCAGCGCGCCGGCCCGGGGCAACGGCGCATCCAGGATTCCTTTTTCTCCCAGCGGCAGCAGCGCCAGAATGCGGCCCCAGGAATCAGCCACCACCGAAATCCCCGTATTGGCCGCCCGCACCAGGGGCAGGCCTTCCTCGATGGCCCGCATGCGGGCCGCCGCCAGATGCTGATGCGGCCCCGCCGACAGGCCGAACCAGCCGTCATTGGTCAGATTGAGCAGCCATTGCGGCCGCTCCTGATCCCGGGCCACCACCTCGGCCGGAAAGATGGCCTCGTAGCAGATCAGCGGACTGGCCGGCGGCAGACCGGGCAGCGCCACGGTCATGGGGCCGGGGCCGGCGGAAAAGTCGGTGCCGCCATGGGTGATCTTGGCGATGGGCAGGATACCCCTGAGCGGCACGTATTCCCCGAAAGGCACCAGATGGGCCTTGTCGTAGCGGGCGGCGATCCCGGCCTCGCCGTTCACCGCCATCATGGAATTCCATACCTGCAGGGGCTGGACGTTGCGCGGCGTGATGCGCGGCGCCCCGGTCAGCACCAGCCCGCCCGGCGGCGCCGCGGCGGCCACCAGTTCGCGGTGCGGAGTGTCCAGGTCGATGAAATAGGAAATGGCCGTCTCGGGCCAGATCACCGTGGTCACGGATTCGAAGCCGGGACCGCGCGACAGGTCGATATGCTCGCGCAGATTGGCCTCGCGCTGGTCGTCGCGCCATTTGTTGCCCTGGGCCACCGCCGCCTGCACCAGCCGCAGCCTGATGCCGGGCACCAGGGAATCGGGGGCATCCATGGCAGGCGCCTGGGCCAGACGGATGCTGCCTCCGGCCCACAGGGCCAGGGGCAGACCCAGGCTGAGCAGCGCCACCGCCATGCGGGTGCGGCGGTCGCACGATCCGGCCAGCAGCGACGGCGCCAGGGCGGCCAGGGCGGTCACCAGACTGAGACCCCAGATTCCGGCCAGAGCCCCGAACTGCAACACCGGCAGGGCGCAATCCCAGACCGAGCCCAGGGGGTTCCAGGGAAACCCGGTCATGACCCACGAGCGCAGCCATTCCGATATGACCCAGGCGGCCGCCAGGGCGGCGACGCGGCCTGGCCGCCCCGGGCCGGCCATATGCACCGCCATGGTGGCGGCGCCATTGAAGGCGGCCAGCAGGCCCGACAGACCGAACACGGCAAAGGGAATCATCCAGCCGAACTTGGCGACATCGGTGAGCAGGGCATGGGAAATCCAGTACAGCCCCACCGAGAACCAGCCCATGGACCACCAGAAACCGGCCCCGAAGGCGGCCTTGCGGCTGGAACTGGCCTCCAGCATCCAGGCCAGGGCGGGAAGAGTCCCTACGTTACAATCACTCTCTCGTCACTCCGTCGGCTGTGCCGCGGGCGTCACCATGCGGCGTACCCGCACCCGCTTCACCCGCCGGGGATCGGCATCCAGAACCTCGAATTCCAATCCGGCGGAATGATTGATGAGCTCACCGCGCGACGGCACCCGCCCGGCGACGAACGAGACCAGACCGCCCAGGGTCTCCACCTCTTCGCGCTCTTCCTCGGTCAGCATGCCGCCCACTTTTTCCTCGAACTCGGCGATCGGGGTCCGGCCGTCGGCCTCGATCACTCCGTCGTCGCCCACCACCAGTTCCGGCTCTTCGTCCTGATCGTGCTCGTCCTCGATCTCGCCGACGATCTGTTCGACCAGATCCTCGATGGTGACCAGCCCGTCGATGCCGCCGTATTCGTCCACCACCAGGGCAAGATGGGAGCGCTTGAGCCGCATCTCCAGCAAAAGATCGGTGACACGCATGCTGGGCGCCACGAATTGGACCCGTCTTGTCAGGCGCGGCAGGTTGAAGGGCTTGCCCTCGCCCATGACCTCCAGCAGATCCTTGATATGGACCATGCCGATGACATCGTCCAACGAGCGGCGATAGACCGGCAATCGGGAATGGCCGCAGCCGATGAACAGGGCGATCAGCCCTTCCAGGCTGGTCTTGGCCTCCACCGCCACGATATCGGCGCGCGGCACCATGACGTCATAGGCGGTGACGTCGCGCAGATGCAGGATGTTGCCCAGCAGCTGGCGTTCGTGCTCGCTGATGGGAATCTCGGCGCTGTCGCGATCCTCGATCAGTTCCTCGAGGGCGTCGCGGACGGTTTCGCCGGCCTTGGGCCGCCGCCGCCCCCTGAGCCAGCCGCGCACGGCACGCAACAAGGACTCGTCGCCCGTCGCCGCCGCCTTTTTCGAAATGGCCCCGTTTTCACGGGGCGGGGTACTGCCAGGGTCGTTCATGGCCCTTTATTACTCTCCATAGGGGTCGGGAATACCCAGCGCCGCCAGCAGGGTGGTCTCCAGCTCTTCCATTTCGGCGGCTTCGTCGTCGTCCATGTGATCATAACCCAGCAGATGCAAAACCCCATGCACCACCAGATGGCTGAAATGATCCTCCAGGCTCTTCTCCTGGTCCCTGGCCTCGGCGGCGCAGGTCTCAAAGGCCAGGATCACGTCGCCCAGCAACAGCGGCGCTCCCGCCACCAGGGGCGCGTCCTCGTCGTCGAGGGCGGCGAAGGACAGCACATTGGTGGGCGCGTCCTTGCCCCGCCAGTCGCGGTTCAGGGCCTGCACGGTGGCATCGTCGGCCAGCACCATGGACAATTCCACCACGCCCTCGGGCAGGTCAACGGCTCCCAGGGCGATGGCGGCAAGACGACCGCAGCGCGCCTCGGCATCGGGCAAGGCCTCGGACCAGGCCGGACAATCGATGCGTACGGAAATGTCGATGGTGGTGGTCATTTGTCCCCACTCTTGGCCTTGGCGGCCCGGTCGGCCTTGTCGTAGGCCCGGACGATCCGGGTGACCAGATCGTGGCGGACCACATCGCGGTCGGTGAAGCGGATGAAGCGCACCCCGTCCATCCCGTCCAGGATCTGGATGGCGTCCAGAAGCCCCGAGCGCGTCCCCGGCGGCAGGTCGGTCTGGCTGGTATCGCCGGTCACCACCATGCGCGAATGCTCGCCCATGCGGGTCAGGAACATGCGCATCTGCATGGAGGTCGTATTCTGGGCCTCGTCCAGGATGATGAAGGAATTGGCCAGGGTGCGGCCGCGCATGAAGGCCAGGGGCGCCACTTCGATCTCGCCGGCCAACAGCTTCTTGGCCACCTGATCGCCGGGCAGCATGTCGTAAAGGGCGTCGTAGAGGGGGCGCAGATAGGGATCGACCTTGTCCTTGAGATCACCGGGCAGGAAGCCGAGGCGCTCGCCGGCCTCCACCGCCGGGCGCGACAGGATGATGCGGTCGACCTCGCCCGCCACCATCATGGACACGGCCTTGGCCACCGCCAGATAGGTCTTGCCGGTGCCGGCGGGGCCCAGGCCGAAGGTCAGCGGCGCTTCCCCCAAAGCCCGGATATAGTCGGATTGGGTCGGCGTGCGCGGTGCGATATGGCGCTTACGGGTGCGAATGACCAGATCGGCGGCCCCGGCTTCAGCCCGGACCATGCGCATGGCCGAATCCACCTCGGCGGTCTCCAGATGACCCTGGCGCTTCACCGATTGATAAAGGCTGTCGAGAATCCGGGCGGTATCGGCGGCGGATTCGGGAGTGCCCGAGATGGTGACGGTATTGCCGCGCACGTCCAGCGCCACGCCCAGCTGGCTTTCCAGACGGTCGAGATTGGCGTTGTGGGGGCCGAACAGCACCTGAGCCAGGGCGTTGTCGGGGAATTCGCGGACCATGGACGTCTCGCCGGGGGACGTCTCGCCGGGGGAGGGGGCGCCGGGGCTCACGCGGGAATCGCCTCCAGGCTGTTGGGATGCACCGAGGTGATGCGCAGATTGACCACCTGGCCGATCAGATGGCCGGCGGCCTTGACATGGATGGGCTGCATATAGGGAGAGCGGCCGACCAACTGACCTTCATGACGGCCGGGCCGGTCCAGCAGCACCCGCATCTCGCGGCCGACGCAGGCATGGTTGAAGCGCAGGGTCTGCTCCAGCAACAGCGCCTGCAACCGGGCCAGACGCTCCTCCTTGACGCTCTCGGGCACTTGGTTGGGCATGGCGGCGGCGGGCGTGCCGGGGCGCGAGCTGTACTTGAAGGAATAGGTCTGAACGAAACCGATGTCGCGCGCCAGGCTCATGCTGTCCTCGAAATCGGCGTCGGTCTCGCCGGGAAAGCCGACGATGAAATCCGATGACAGGGCCAGATCGGG
>JACQAD010000220.1 GCA_016195125.1 Magnetospirillum sp. | reverse complement strand
GATACCGGGGCCGATGCCGCCCTGGGGCTGATGGCGCTGGTGGTGCCCTTGCTGTTTTTCTCGGCCGTCGCCACCTTCGTCATGAGCTTCTGGCTGGACGATGTCGCCGATCTGGTCGAGGAGCGTCATTACCCCGGCCTGGGGCCGGCGCGGACCCTGGGATGGGCCGAGATCTTGCTGTCCGCGTCACGCTTTCTGCTGGTGATGGTTCTCGTCACCGCCCTGGCCGCCCCCTTTTATATCGCGTTGCTGCTCTTTGGGCTGGGCGTGATCCTCAATTACGCCGTCAACGGCTACCTGCTGGGCCGCGAGTATTTCGAGGTCGTGGCGGTAAGGCGTCTCCCGCCCGAGGCGGTGCGAATGGTCTTCCGCAATAATCTGGGGCGGTTGTGGCTGTGCGGGGCGATCATCAATCTGCTGTTCCAGATCCCGCTGCTGAACCTGACCGCGCCGGTGGTGGGAACCGCCTTCATGGTCCACGTCTTCCAATCCCTGAGGAAAGCATGATCAAGCGCCTTGTCCTGCTGGCCCCCCTGGCCCTGCTCGCCGCCTGTAACGGCGCCGCCAATTCCGCCGCCACCGGCGGGCCGGCGACCAGCGCTCCCGCCGCCGGGTCCGAGGAACTGGCGCTGATGCCGCCGCCCCGGCCCGGCACGCTGGCGCCGGCCGCGTTGAAGGGCATGAGCGCCGGGCAGGCCGAACACGCCCTTGGCCGCCCCGGCTTCGTGCGCAAGGATCCGCCGGCCGAGATTTGGCAATACCGGGTCAAGGCCTGCACCCTGGACCTGTTTCTCTACGAGGAGAATGGCCGGCGCAGCGTCGCTCACTACGCCGTGCGCGTGCCCGGCGGTGGAACCATCAGCGAGTCCGCCTGCCTCGACGAGGTGCTGGAGCGCCGGGACGGCACGCCGGTCAGTTAGGAGTGCTTGACTCTGGCGCGGGCGGAGATTACAACCCCACCCTCTTCAGATTTCTGGAGAACGTCGCCTCCGAGGAGGCCCGCTGGTCCGCGAGTGTCGCGCACCGGCGTGTAATCGTTTTTGGACCTGGGTGATGTTCGAGAGCTTAAGCTCAAGACTGGGTAAGGTGTTCGAGAAGCTGACCGGGCGTGGCGCCCTGTCCGAGGCTGACGTCACCGATGCCCTGCGCGAAGTGCGCGTCGCCCTGCTCGAGGCCGACGTGGCCTTGCCCGTGGTCAAGGAATTCATCGGCCGGGTCAAGGCCCGGGCCGTCGGCGCCGAAGTCATCAAGTCGGTCTCTCCCGGCCAGATGGTGGTCAAGATCGTCCATGACGAACTGATCGCCACCTTGGGCACCAAGGGGACCGAGCTGAACCTGTCGGCGGTGCCGCCGGTGGTGATCCTGATGGTCGGCCTGCAGGGGTCGGGCAAGACCACCACCTCGGCCAAGATCGCCCTCAAGCTCAAGAAAGAGCGCAAGAAGGTTCTGCTGGCCTCGCTCGACGTCTACCGTCCCGCCGCCCAGCAGCAATTGCAGATTCTGGCCGGCCAGGCCGAAGTGGGCAGCCTGCCCATCGTCATGGGCGAGATGCCCGTGGCCATCTCCAGGCGTGCCCTCGATGTGGGCCGCAAGGAAGGCTACGACGTCGTCATCCTCGACACCGCCGGCCGCCTGCATATCGATCAGGAGCTGATGGCCGAGGTCGCCGCCGTGCGCGACGAGGCCAAGCCCACCGAGACCCTGCTGGTCCCCGACGCCATGACCGGCCAGGACGCCGTCACCCTGGCGCGCGAATTCAACGAGAAGGTCGGCGTCACCGGCATCGTGCTGACCCGGATCGACGGTGATGCCCGCGGCGGCGCGGCCCTGTCCATGCGCTCGGTCACCGGGCGTCCCATCAAGTTCCTCGGCGCCGGCGAAAAGCTGGACGCGCTGGAAGTGTTCCACCCGGATCGTATCGCCGGGCGCATTCTCGGCATGGGCGACGTGGTCGGCCTGGTCGAGAAGGCCATGGAGACCCTCGACCAGGAAGAGGCCGAGCGTCTTGCCAAGCGCATGGAGAAGGGCAAGTTCGATCTGGACGACATGCGCAAGCAATTCGCCCAGGTCAAGAAGATGGGTGATCTCAAGGGCATCATCGGCATGCTGCCCGGCATCGGCAAGATGGCCGGCGCCTTGAAGGACGCCAATATCGACGAGAAGCTGGTGGGCCGCCAGGAGGGGATCATCCTCTCCATGACCAAGGCCGAACGCAAGAACCCGGACCTGATCAAGGCGTCGCGCAAGAAGCGTATCGCCGCCGGCGCCGGGGTCGAGGTCCAGGACGTCAACAAGCTGCTCAAGCAGTATCAGCAGATGGCCGACATGATGAAGAAGGTCGGCAAGCTGGGTCAGAAGGGGCTGATGCGACACGGCATCGGCGGCCTGCTGCCGCCCGGTATGAAGTTCGGGCGCTGACGCGCCCAGGGTTATCAAGGTTTGGGCGCTTTTGCGCCCAGGTATATTCGGTTTCGAACAGAGGAAGACCTAAGAATGGCTCTGAAGATTCGTCTCTCCCGTGGTGGCGCCAAGAAGCGCCCCTTCTATAAGATCGTCGTTGCCGACGCGCGGGCTCCGCGTGACGGCCGCTTCATCGAGAAGGTGGGCACCTACAACCCGATGCTGCCCAACGACAACGGTCAGCGTTGGATCCTCGACGAGGACCGCGTCAAGCATTGGCTGTCCGTCGGCGCCCAGCCGACCGACCGTCTGATCCGCTTCTTCGCCGACAAGGGCCTGGTGGCCAAGCCGGTGCGTGCCGAGCAGACCAAGCAGCCGCAGCCCAAGGCCAAGGCCCAGCAGCGCGCCAAGGACGAGGCCGATCGCGCCGCCGCCCTGGCCGCCGAGGCCGCTTCCGCCGCCGAGGCTGCCGCCGCTGCTCCCGCCGAAGCGGGCGAGTAATTGCCCAGCCGATCCCGTGTCCGCGTCGGAATCATCGCCGGCGTCCATGGGGTCCGGGGCGCGGTCCGCATCAAGAGCTTTACCGAGGATCCGGCCGATATCGGCTATTACTCCCCGGTGGAGAACGAGGCGGGCAGCGTCAAATTCCGGCTGAAGGTGACGGGCGAGGTCAAGGGCCTCGTCATCGCCACGCTGGAAGGGGTGAGTGACCGCAATGCCGCCGAGGCGCTCAAAGGCACTGAATTGTGGGTGTCCCGCGAGCGTCTGCCCAAGTCGGGCGAGGACGAGTTCCTCTATTCCGACCTGATCGGGATGGCGGTGATGGGGACCGACGGCCAAAGATTGGGCACCGTCAAGGCGGTGGCCGATTACGGGGCCGGAGACGTGCTGGACATCAAATTGGAGCCGAAAGGCGAAATGATGGTGCCGTTCACGCGGGATTCGGTCCCGGAGGTTGATGTGGCGAATGGTCGGCTGGTGGTGGTGCCGCCGGTCTATGCGCCAGACGAGAAAGAGGACGGGGAGAAGACGGGTGGAGCATAAGGAGCCCTGGCGGGCGACGCTGCTCACCATCTTCCCCGAGATGTTTCCCGGTCCGCTGGGCCTGTCTTTGGCAGGCCGGGCGCTGGAGGAGGGGAAGTGGTCCCTCGATGCGGTGGATATTCGTGGCTTTGCCACGGGCAGGCACCGGTCGGTGGACGATAATCCCTTCGGCGGCGGGGCCGGAATGGTGATGCGTCCCGACGTGCTGGATGCCGCCATCCGCGGCACGCCGGCGCCGGGGCCGCTGGTGTACATGACGCCGCGCGGCCGGCTGTTGGACCAGGAATTGGTCCGCGAGCTGGCGGCGGGGCCGGGTGTGAAGGTTTTGTGCGGGCGCTTCGAAGGGGTGGACCAGCGGTTGCTGGAGGCCCACGGAGCGCTGGAGGTCAGCGCCGGTGATTTCGTCCTCTCCGGGGGCGAGCCGGCCGCGCTGATCATGTTGGACGCCATCGTCCGCCTGCTTCCCGGTGTGATCGGGAAGGAGGAATCGCTGGCGGAAGAGAGCTTCGAGTGGGGATTGCTGGAATATCCCCATTATACCCGTCCCCAGATGTGGGACGGCCGCGCGGTGCCGGACGTGTTGTTGTCCGGTCACCACGAGAAGATTCGCGCCTGGCGGCGACGTCAGGCGGAGGAAATAACCCGGCAGCGCCGGCCCGATCTGTGGGATCGGTATATCGCTGCCCCTGATCAAAGTAGTGAGGGTTGAGCCATGGTGAACATCATTGAGCAGCTCGAAAAGGAGCAGATCGAGAAGCTGACCGCCGTTCGCGGCGTTCCCAGCTTTGCTCCGGGCGACACGCTGAAGGTCAACGTCAAGGTGATCGAAGGCACCCGCGAGCGCGTCCAGGCCTATGAGGGCGTCTGCATCGCCCGCAAGAACGACGGCCTGAATTCGTCTTTTGTGGTGCGTAAGATCAGCTACGGCGAAGGCGTCGAGCGTATCTTCCCGCTGTACTCGCCGACCATCGCCTCCATCGAGGTGGTGCGCCGCGGCGACGTGCGTCGGGCCAAGCTGTACTATCTGCGCGATCGTCGCGGCAAGTCGGCGCGTATCGCCGAGCAGACCACCGGTCATTCCGGCAAGGTCGCCGCCGCCGAGCGTGCCGACGCCGCCGCCGTCAAGGCCGCCAAGGTTGCCGCCGCCAAGGAAGAGTAATCTCTTCCTGACGGATTCCTTGGTTCTCGCCTTCGGATCAGCCCCTCTCCCTCGTGGAGAGGGGCTCGACCGCAGGTCGGGGCGTTGGATTGGTTGGTGCGGCCTCTTGCGCGATAAGGGGCGTTATCGTCCCGAGATATCAGGCCGCCAATGCGCTGCTTATTTCTAGGGATTCGATATGGCCAAGCTTCGCACGTTGTTCGACAAGATCTGGGACGCCCATCTGGTGGATGTCCAGGATGACGGCACCTGCCTGATCTACATCGACCGCCATATGGTCCATGAGGTCACCAGCCCTCAGGCCTTCGAGGGCCTGGAGATGTCCGGTCGCAAGGTCCGCCATCCCGAGCTGACCCTGGCGGTGGCCGATCACAACGTGCCGACCACCGACCGCTCCAAGGGCATCGAGAACGAAGAGAGCCGGATTCAGGTCGAAACCCTGGAAGCCAACGCCAGGAAGTTCGGCGTCGAATACTTCGCCATGGACGACATCCGCCAGGGCGTCGTCCACATCGTCGGGCCGGAACAGGGCTTCACCCTGCCCGGCACCACCATCGTCTGCGGCGATTCCCATACCGCCACCCACGGCGCCTTCGGCTCGTTGGCCTTCGGCATCGGCACCTCGGAGGTCGAGCACGTGCTCGCCACCCAGACCCTGGTGCAAAAGCCCGCCAAGAACATGCGCATCACCGTCAATGGCAAGCCCGGTCCCGGTGTCACCGCCAAGGACATCGTGCTGGCCATCATCGGCAAGATCGGCACCGCCGGCGGCACCGGCTATGTGGTGGAATTCGCCGGCTTCGCCTATATCGCCGGCAAGCCGCGCGCCCCCAAGGGCGCCGCCTTCGAGGCCGCTGTGTCCTACTGGAAGACCCTGTTCACCGACGAGGGCGCGCATTTCGACGCCGAGATCACCCTGGACGCCGCCGCCCTGGTGCCGCAGATCACCTGGGGCACCAGCCCCGAGGACGTCATCGCCATCACCGGTACCGTGCCCAACCCCGCCGATATCAAGGACGAGGCCAAGCGCAAGGCCGTCCAGCGCTCGCTGGATTATATGGGCCTGACCGCCGGCCAGAAGGCCACCGACATCGCCATCGACGTGGTCTTCATCGGTTCTTGCACCAATGGCCGGATCGAGGATTTCCGCGCCGCCGCCGAGGTGTTCAAGGGCCGCAAGGTGGCCGCCGGCGTGCAGGTTCTGGTGGTTCCGGGCTCGGGCCTGGTCAAGAAACAGGCCGAGGAAGAGGGCCTGGACAAGGTCTTCATCGAGGCCGGCGCCGAATGGCGCGAGCCCGGCTGTTCCATGTGCCTGGCCATGAACGCCGACCAGTTGAAGCCGGGCCAGCGCTCGGCCTCGACCTCGAACCGTAATTTCGAAGGCCGTCAGGGCCGTGGCGGCCGGACCCATCTGGTCAGCCCGGCCATGGCCGCCGCCGCCGCCATCACCGGCAAGCTCACCGACGTTCGCTCGCTGTAAGGGACAAAGGGACATGGAAAAGTTCACCACGCTGACCGGCGTCGCGGCGCCCCTGCCCATGATCAACGTCGACACCGACATGATCATCCCCAAGCAGTTCCTGAAGACCATCAAGCGCACCGGCCTGGGCAAGAATCTGTTCGACGAGATGCGCTTCACCCCCGAGGGCGCGGAAGTTCCCGACTTCGTGCTCAACAAGCCGGCCTATCGCAGTGCCAAGATCCTGGTGGCGGGCGCCAATTTCGGCTGTGGCTCGTCGCGCGAGCATGCGCCGTGGGCCATCAATGATTTCGGCATCCGCTGCGTCATCGCGCCCAGCTTCGCCGACATCTTCTTCAACAATTGCTTCAAGAACGGCATCCTGCCCATCACCCTGCCCCAGGAACAGGTGGACAAGCTGCTGGACGACGCCTCGCGCGGGTCCAACGCCATCGTCACCATCGATCTGGAAAAGCAGGTGATCACCGGCCCCGACGGCGGTTCCATCCGCTTCGAGGTCGATCCCTTCCGCAAGCATTGCCTGTTGAACGGTCTGGACGACATCGGTTTGACCCTGCAGCGCGAAGAAAAGATCGCCGCGTTTGAAGAGACCCGCAAGGCCTCCACCCCCTGGCTGTAATCGCCGGTTTTTCATTCGTTCCATGGCTTGACGGACGCACTGCCAAGGATTAGGCAGTACCTCCATTCGACATATTTGGGAGAGTAACATGGCCGCCAAGAAGCTCTTGATTCTTCCCGGTGACGGTATCGGCGTCGAGGTGATGGCCCAGGTCCGCCGCATCATCGACTGGATGGGCAAGAAGCGGAAGATCGAGTTCGACGTTTCCGAGGGTCTGATCGGCGGCTCGTCCTACGATGTCTGCGGCACGCCGCTGTCCGACGAGACCCTGGCCGCCGCCATGGCCGCCGACGCGGTGCTGCTGGGTGCCGTGGGCGGCCCCAAGTGGGACGACCTGCCCTTCGACGTCAAGCCCGAGCGCGGCCTCTTGAAGATCCGCAAGGAGATGGGCCTGTTCGCCAATCTGCGTCCGGCCACCGTGCTGGAAGCCCTGGCCGACGCCTCGACCCTGAAGGCCGAGGTGGTGTCGGGCCTGGACATCATGATCCTGCGCGAGCTGACCGGCGGCCTGTATTTCGGCCAGCCGCGCGGCATCGAGACCTTGGCCGACGGCACCCGCAAGGGCTACAACACCCTGGTCTACACCACCCCCGAGATCGTGCGCATCGGCCGTGTCGCCTTCGACCTGGCCCGCAAGCGCAACAAGAAGCTGTGCTCGGTGGACAAGGCGAACGTGCTGGAATGCACCGTGCTGTGGCGCGAAGAGATGATCAAGCTGCAGAAGGAAGAATACCCGGACGTGGAGCTGACCCACATGTACGTGGACAACGCCGCCATGCAGCTGGTGCGCAATCCCAAGCAGTTCGACGTCATGGTCACCGAGAACATGTTCGGCGACATCCTGTCCGATTGCGCCGCCATGCTGACCGGTTCGCTGGGCATGCTGCCCTCGGCCAGCCTGGGCGCCGCCGACGAGCAGGGCCGCCGCAGGGCTCTGTACGAGCCGGTGCACGGTTCGGCCCCCGACATCGCCGGCAAGGACATGGCCAACCCCCTGGCCACCATCATGTCCTTCGCCATGTGCCTGCGCTATTCCTTCGACATGGTCGCCGAGGCCGACATGATCGAAACCGCGGTCAAGAACGTGCTGAAGGGTGGCCTGCGGACCGCCGACATCATGCAGCCGGGCAAGGCCAAGGTTTCGACCACCGTCATGGGCGAGGCCGTGGTGCGCGAACTCGACAAGCTGAACGCCTGATCCTTCGCATCAGGACGATCCATGCGGCGGCGGCCCTCCGGGGCCGCCGTTTCGCTTTTTGACCCGGGAACGAGGTTTGCGGATGTTCGTAGGAATGGATTTCGGCACCACCAACAGTGCCGTGGGTCTGGTCGATGGCGCGGGAAATGCCCGGATCGTCAGCCACTCCCGGCCCGACGGCGCCGCCGAGACCATCCGCTCCATGCTGGCCTTCGATCGCGCCCACCGCGACGACGAGGGCAAGCTGGCGCCGCTGGTGGGCCATGACGCCATCGCCGCCT